>CAZDSN010000014.1:0-18824 GCA_964507675.1 uncultured Ardenticatenaceae bacterium
CAGAAGAAATTGATCTGAAACATTATTTAACCGCCTTACTGCGCGCCTGGTGGTTTGTCTTGCTGTTCACGCTGTTGGCTGCTGGTCTGACCCATGGTATCAGCAGACTGCTGCCGCGCCAATATGAAGCAGGCGCGCTGGTGGTAGCCACGTCAGCGCGCACCACCGTCCAGTTTGAGGACCGCATCGCCACCGAAAACGTCCAGATTTCCTCACGGGGTTACCCGGATCTGGCCTTGAGCGATGAGCTGTTGCAGCGGCTGCTGGAAAAAGTGCGTCCGGATGTGCCGGCAGTTGCCAATCTCAACCAACTGGCCGGGCTGCTGGCATCCGGAGGACTGGCAGACCCGGCGCTGCTGCAATTGTCGGTGACGTACCACGATCCGGCAGCAGCGGCGCTGATTGCTAACAACTGGGCCGAACTGTTTATCACCTGGGCTAATGAAGTGTACAACAATACGACCCAGGAAAAGGTCGCCTTTTTTGAGGGACGCCTGCTGGCGGCGGAAACAGCCTGGCAAGAGGCGTCCGCGGCGCTGGCCTCTTTTCAATCCCGCAATCGTCTGGCCTCCATCCAACAGCAGTTGGATGGTTTGATTGCCACCCAGGTGCTCTATTTGTTGGAGCAGCGCCAAAAAATGTTGTTATTACAAAATATTCAGGCGATGCAAACACAACTGGCTACGCAGCCAGCCGATGCGACGGTGGTGGGCGAGCAGTTGGCGACGCTCTTTTTACAGATGAAGGCGTTTAGCGCCGAACCAACCGCCTCCGTGCAGCTTAATCTTGATCCGCAGGCGCAACTTTTCAACCAAAGCCGCCAGGAATTGAACGCTATTTTGCAGACGCTGGCGCAGAGCATTACGGCGCAGTTGCAGGCAGTGACCCAGGAAACCGCCCGGTTAGAACCACAAATTTTGTCATTACAGGTTGAGCAGCAAACTTTACAGACAGAGTTAGACCAACTGCTGCAAAATGAAGAAGTAGCTAACGAGACTTATCTGGCTTTGGCCCATAAGGTAGAAGAAGAACGTATTGCCCTGCAAGACAGCGACAGCGGCTTCCGGTTGGCCAGCCGCGCCGCCATTCCCCAAAACTCTGTGCGTCCGTTGGTGCTGCTAAACACCCTCATCGCCTTTGTCTTTGGGTTGTTGGGCAGTGTGTTGGCCGTGATCGTGTATACGTGGTGGCGCAGCGCCCCGGCGCAGGTTGAGGCCCGTGTGCGCCAGTGAGCACCTGGCAAGTCAGACTGGCTACCCTTAGCCGGCGCCAGTTACTCCTGGTGTGGGGGATTGTGCTGCTCCTAGGGGTAGGCGTGAGTTGGCGCGGCTGGTGGGGGCATCTGCTGGGCAATGTGGGAGCCGTTACGCTCAACCGTGCTTTCTCTATCCAGGACGGGACCGCTCAAGAACCTGCCGCTCAACCGCGGGCTGATTTTGAACAGGCAGTTGCCTGGTTGGCGGATGCGGCGGCGGTAATGCCGGCATCTCCAGCCCGCCAGCGCCTCCTGACCATGTTGGCTGTCGCCTGGCAAAAGCAAGGCCAGCCGGCCACAGCCGCGGTGTATTGGCGGCAGCTTCCCGATCCTGTCCCTTATTTACACCAGTGGGGCGATCATGACTGGGCCGATTCCGCCTACAGCGCGGCGGCTGACTGGTATCAACAGGCGGTTGATCTGGCGCCAGCAGAGGCATACAATCACTATTTGCTGGGGCTGGCGCAGCAAAAAGCGGGACGCCTGATGGCGGCGCAGGCTTCTTTTGAGGCAGCGCAGGCCAGGATGCCCGATGATGGGCTGACGGACAGCCGCCTGGCGCAAAGCGATCTATTGTTCCAGTTAACAAGCGTTTCGCTGTCACTGGCTGAACCGGATTGGGCTGACGTATTGGCGCAGCTTGATGCAGCCATTGCTTTGAACGATTTTGGCAATGATCTGTTTGTGCCGGCCCAAACGCACTACCTACGAGGCGAGGCGCTGCGCTCTTTAAGCCGTTACGAAGAAGCGGCGGCGGCTTACACCCAGGCTTTTGCCTGGCTGCCGACGCATTATATGGCGTATGTGCGTCTGGGAAACCTGGCCGCAGGCCCGCTAAATGACCTGGCCTATGCCGAATCGTTGTTTCAGACGGCGATTGCTTTGGATGGGATGCGCGTGCCGGCCTATCTGGGCCTGGGGGACGTTTATGAACGCACCAATCGCCCGGATGAAGCTGTGATTGTGTACCAGACTGTCTTGCAGCTACAACCAGACAACGCCCGGGCCAGGCAGCGGCTGCCGGCCTTACTGCTGCCGGCGCCATCTGCCGCCGACGATTGACGTCTAAAAGCGGGTTACTGCTCGATCGAGCTTAATGTGAGAATTTCACATCAACACAAGTTTATTTTTCTTGCCATGCCACGTACAGGTAGTACAACTGTTAGAAGCGTGCTTGACAGGTACTCGGACATTAAAAGCGTCCATATTACGCAGACTACCAGGCAATTCCCCTTTTACCATCACATTCCCGCTCGCGAACTCAAATCCATTTTTGATCAACGTGGCTGGGATTGGTTTGCCTACAGAAGGTTTTGTGTTGTCCGAAATCCCTTTGATAGAGTGGTTTCTCTCTATCATCATTACCAGAAAATCAATGCGGATAGAGGCAAGTCAAGGACGTCGCCCCGTAATTTTCTCAAGTATCTTTATTTCAAAGTCAGACCAGAAATCACCTTTGCCGAATACGTTATGAAGCTCAATCCCCAAGACCCGCTGACGGTTTCCCTGAAGGAATTCATCTGTGATGAAAGCGGGGAATTTCTGGTAGATGACGTGCTGACCTTCGAGCACCTGGATTCTCTTTTGCCGGCCTACCTACAGCAAATGAACATATCCATTACCAAAGAAGAGATACCGGTGCTTAATTCATCCACGGGGCGTGAACCATACACGCTTTATTACACACGGGAAGCCAGAGAAAAGGTAGAGTCACTTTATGCGTATGAGATTCAGAGATTCTCGTATACATTCGGCGGCGACCTGGAAAGGGGAGCAGATGAGTGAAAAATTCCCTTATGGGACTGGCTGCGAGGCGGCGCTGCCGCACCGGACAGAAAGATGCTCATAGATGATCTGCGCTTCTTGATCCGTGGCACTTTTAATCGCCGCGAATCTATTGCCAATCGCGGTCGCCAACTCCTGGCGAGGACATGGTATCGCGCTTTTGGCAAAGGCTCACGGGTTTTTGCTAATTCTATTCCGAAATCAGGCACGCACTTGCTGCTGCGCGGCCTTGACCTTATGCCTGGCCTGACCCGCTCCGGCTATTTTGTTAGCTACATCCATCACAGTGGTCGCCAGCAAGATGTGCGAACGCGCCAGCATGATCTGCAACGGGTTGGTCGTGGGTGTTATGTTGGGGCGCACATGCCCTATACAGTAGAGAATGGACAACTGCTGGCGGAAATGGCTTACAAACACGTCTTGATCATTCGTGACCCCCGGGACATAGTCGTTTCCCACTTCCATCATATTATGAAGAGACCGACAAATCGCCTGCATGATTATTTCCTGGCGCTGCCTGATGACGAAACACGTCTCATGGCCCTCATTGAGGGCATTCCGCAGATAAGCGCAGCGGATGTCCTGGGGCAGCCAGGGATTGGCGAGGAGTTCCGGCAGTATCTGGCCTGGAAAGAACATGGCGCGCATGTGGTCCGATTTGAAGATTTGATAGGCGAGGCTGGCGGTGGATCCGCTGAGCGGCAGTTGATGGCGCTGGGGAATCTGGCTGCATTCCTGGGATTGTCGCTGGATACTGCCGTGCTACAGACCATTGGGGAGAATTTGTATTATCAAAAGGCTAACACATTCCGCAAAGGCGCTGTGGGAGATTGGCGCAATTATCTGTCAACGCGCCATAATCAGGTTTTGCTGCAGGAGTTGGGACCGATAGTAGAGCAATGTGGTTATGAAGAGGCCCCCACGAGCCTTCCTTCCCTATAACGTCCCATGCCATTCTGGCGATGGGCGAACAAGATGGATGTAAGTAGCCTGATCGAGATGGCGCCCGTCTATGTTAGAAGAATCTGCCGAGTCCCTCAATACTGCTGTTTCCCCCCGTTCATTTCGGGCGCGTTTTGCCAGGGAGGCGGTCCTGTTTTTTGTGATGAAGATTGGTCTGGTCGGGCTGATGTTCATCATTAGCGTCTTTCTGACGCGCACGATTGGGGCGGAAGGTTTTGGGGTTTATGTTTATGTCACCACGTTGATTAATCTGTTCGTGCTGCCGGCAGTTTTTGGCCTGGACCAACTGTTAGTTCGGGAAGTGTCCGCTCATTTGCAAGCCCAAGAGTGGGGACTTATACGCGGGTTGGTGGGCTGGACAAACCGGACGTCAGTCAAGATTAGTTTGGGTATCGTTGCCGGGTCGGCCCTCATAGCTGTTTTGCTGGCTGTTGGGGGGCGCATAGAACGAGAAATGTTCTGGGCGTTCCTGGCGGCGCTGGTGATGCTGCCGTTCGTTTCCCTGACGCGATTGCGGCAGGGAACCCTGCGCGGTTTGTTTCGGATTGCGCCCAGCCAGTTGCCTGAGGCGATTATTCAACCCGGGCTGTTATTGGCTCTCCTGTTGGGGCTGCTGGTTAGTGGAAGCCAGTTGAATGCCGTTCTGGCGACAGCAGCGCACGTTCTTTCGACCGTGGTGGCCTTTTTCGTGGGCGCAACTTTGCTGGTTCATTATTTGCCGGCATCTGCCAAAACGGCTTCCCCAACGTACGATATACCCGCATGGCGGGCGAGCGCCTGGCCGCTGCTCATGTATACCAGCATGCAGTTTATGAATAAGCGGGTAGACACGCTCTTGTTAGGGGTGTTAGATGGGACGCAGGCTGTAGGCATTTACACAGCGGTCGTGCGCTCTACCGACTTGCTGGCTTTTGTGTTGGTAGCCATCAACTCTGTGCTGGCGCCAACCATTGCCACACTCTATAAGTCAGGCAATATGGGGCGTCTACATAGCGTTTGTAATAAGAGCGCGCGGGCGGCGCTGTTGATCACCGTGGTCATGGCCATTCCCTTGATCATGTTTGGCCGCCCTTTCCTGACCATTTTTGGCAGTGGATTTGCCGCGGGGCAGAGCGTCCTGAATATATCGGTCGCCGCCAGGATCATGAATACCGTCTTTGGCATGAATGCCTTGCTGTTGACCATGACCGGATTTGAGAAGGATGTTGTTTTGGGCATTGGAGCAGGCGCCGCCTTGAATACCCTCCTGAACATCATTCTTATACCCGGTTTGGGCGTTGTTGGCGCGGCCATTGCTTCAACCATCGGCGTGCTCTGTTGGAATGTCATCTTGACTATACGGGTCGTGCAGCGGTTAGGGATGGACTCCACTGTCTTGGGATTGTTGATCCCAAAGCGCCGCGAAGCTGTTTTATCTGATGAAAAAGCGTGACGATATACTGCAGTCTAATCAAGCCGGGGTGACGAATGGGTGGTCCAAACTGGGGATAGCCCTGGCTTTGTTGTTGATGACGCGCCCTTTCCAGAGCCTGCTGGTAGTGGGTGGGGTGGACGTGCAACTGCTGCTCATCGCGCTGGTCGTGCTGATCCTGGCGTTTTCTATAAGGGGCCAGTTATCCCGCTTACTCTGGTTCTTGACCCGCGACAAGCTGCTGCTGTTGCTGATTGGCCTGGTTCCCCTGTCCTGGTTGTGGTCAGTTGCGCCGGCGCGTTCGCTGTTGGGACTGCTTAACTTTGGCGCGGGTACTTTTGTAGGCGTTTATCTGGCCATGCGTTTTTCGCTGCGGGAGCAACTGCAGATTGTGGCTATAGCTCTGGCCATCGCCGCCGTAACCAGCCTGGTAGTAGGGGCCTTGTCGCCCACTTTAGGCCGCATGTCTGTCGCCGAAGGAGGGTTGGCCTGGAATGGCATCTATGAGCATAAGAACTCGCTGGGCCGGTATATGGCTGTGTTTGGGGCTGCAGCCTGGGCTTTGACTGTGGACGGAAAGCGGCGGGGAATGTGGAGCTTATTCTTGCTGTTGGCGATGCTCCTTATTGTCCTGGCTAAATCGGCTACGCCTTTGCTGGCCTTGTTGTTAATGATAGGCATTTCTCCGCTGATCGGAGTGGTTCGTTGGCGCGATGCCGGCATTCGCCTGATCGGCTTTTTGTTGTTAGCGCTTATTGTGTGGGGCATTGTTGTTTTCCTCATCCATCCAGGCTTCAGCCGCTTTATGGATTATGGCCTGGAACTATTAGGGCGGAACCCGGATCGCAACAGTCTACAAATACGGCTGGGTTTGTGGGAGTATGCCTGGAGCTATATTGTACAACGTCCCATTTTGGGTTATGGTTTTGACGCCTTCTGGAGTCTGCCTGGCCGGCTGCCATACGTTACCTACGTTGGCACTGTTTGGGAAGTGCAGCAGGCCCACAACGGGTTCGTCGAACTCTGGTTGCAATTAGGCGCGCTAGGATTAGGCGGCATGATTCTGCATCTCTTGATTAATTTCCGGCGCGTTATGCAAGCTGTCACGGTGTTGTCTGCTGCCGAGTATATGTGGGCAATCGGTTACATCATCGTGTTGGCGGTGATGAATACCTCATACAGCGCCTTATTGGGCCAGCTTGCCGTCCCCTGGTCTCTTTACGTGGCGATCACGGTGTCTGTTTGTGCCCGGTTGTCCCATCAGCGAACTACATTGACGAAGTATGAAGTATGAAGTATGAGGTATGAGGTATAGAATGCAGGCTTTCATACTTCATACCTCCTACCGCATACCTTGACATTGAAATCGGTTATGCTGCCTCAATTTGTCCTTATCGGCGCGCAGAAGGCTGGGTCCACTTTTATCCACGAAGCGCTGCGCCAGCACCCTGACCTGTTCTTACCTCGTTACGAGACGCCGGTTTTTGAAGACCCTTTTTATGACAGGGATCAGGTAAGCGCGGTGTTACAGGAGGCGTTAGCGCCAGCGCGCCCCGCGCAAATTGCCGGCATCAAGCGGCCTGATTATCTGGGAAGACCAGAGTGTCCGGAGCGCCTGGCGCAGCACTTGCCCGGCGTTCGTCTGGTGGCGAGCTTGCGCAATCCCCTGGCGCGGGCGATTTCGGCGTATTACTGGTATGTGCAGGTTGGCATTTTGCCGGCGCGCGCGCTCAACGAAGGTCTGGCTGATCTATTGGATGAGGCTGCTGCCCGCCAAAACCCCAAAGCCCAAGAGATATTATCCTACGGTCTCTATCACCAACACCTGCGCCGTTATCTACAATTTTTCTCGCGCTCACAGATGTTGATCCTGCTGGATGAGGACCTGCGGGCGGACGTTTCCGCTGCCTTGCGGCGCACATTTGAATTTCTGGGGGTGGATGCCTCTTATACGCCAGCCAATCTCAATCTCCGGCCAAAGCAGTCGGTTTACGCCTTGCCGCGGCTGCGTTGGTTGGCCTGGGCCAATCGCCATTTCTTTTACGATCACTGGGTAGCGGCCAATAACATGCAGATTCTTGTCCAGAAACAGAACCGGCTGGCTCGCCTGGCTTATAATGGTTCCGTGGCTATAGATAGACTTGTCCTGCGGCGATTATTCAGCCAAAATTTACCTGCTTTAGACCCGGCTTTGGCGCGGGCATTGGCCGCATTCTACCGGGAAGACATTCTCGCGCTAGAGTCCTTTTTGCAGAGGGATTTAAGTAAATGGAAGGAAACAGCGAATTAGCCAATCATCAGGATCGTTTTGCCAACCGCTCCCGGCGAGAGGTGGCACAGACGTATATGAAAACGGCGCCGATGCTGCTGCGCGGCCTTTGGTGGCGGCTGTGGCTGCGTCAGGCGTCCGGGTTGGTTCTGATCGGACGCGGCGTGCGCTTGCGTAACCCACAATCTATCTCCGTCCAGGGCAACTTTGTGGCCGAGGATTATTGTGAAATACAAGGGTTGTCAGAGGAAGGCGTTCGTTTTGGGCAGCACGTGACCGTTGGCAGCTATGCCATGATTCGTCCTTCTGGTTACTATGGCCGGGTTATTGGCAAAGGATTGCAGATAGGCAGCTATTCTAATGTGGGCGCTTATTGCTATCTCGGCTGTGGCGGCGGCATTGAGATTGGCGACAACGTGATGATGTCGCCCCGGGTGAGTATTCACTCTGAAAATCACGTTTATGAGCGGTTGGATGTGCCCATGAAGGCGCAAGGGGTCATTCGTCGCCCTGTTATTATTGAAGATGATTGCTGGTTAGCCAGCACCAGCGTCATTCTTTCCGGCGTCCATATTGGGCGGGGAGCGATTGTCGCGGCTGGGGCCGTGGTGACTCAAGATGTGCCGGCATTTGCTATTGTCGGGGGCGTGCCCGCGCAGATTATCGGTTGGCGAGATCCTGGTCGCGCTCCACAAGAGCAGATTGGCTGATGCTTCCGCGCACGCTTCTCTACGTTCACGCCAGCGATGAAATGTACGGCGCTGACGTTATCCTGCTGCAATTGCTGGACCAACTGCCGCGCGCCGAATGGCGGCCGCTGGTGGTTGTGCCCACCGATGTGGCTTACGAGGGGCTGCTGACCCAGGAGTTGGCCGAGCGGGGCATTGAACTGGTGCACTATCCAACAGCCATCTTGCGCCGCAAATATTTCACGCCGGTTGGTCTGTTGCAGTACTTGTGGCGGCTCATCCTGTCCACTATCTTCCTGGCCCGCCTGATCCGCCGCGAACAGGTTTGTCTGGTGCACAGCAACACCGCCGCCGTTATCCCTGGCGCTTTGGCCGCCCGCCTCACCGGGACGCCCCACGTCTGGCACATTCACGAGATCATCACCCGTCCCCGCTTCTTATGGAAAATCACCGCCTGGCTTATTCCCCGCCTGTCATCGCAGGTGGTGGCCGTGTCTACGCCCACGCGCGACCATTTGTGCGCCGGCAATCGCCTGAACCAACAGCGGGCCGTGGTCATTCACAACGGCATTAACCCGTGTCGTTTTGCGGACCAGACAGCAGCGGCGCAAGCCATACGGCGGGAATGGGGAGTTCCCCCGGAAGCTGTTTTGGTGGGGATGGTGGGGCGGTTTAGTCATTGGAAAGGGCAGGCTCATTTCTTGCAGGCGGCGGCGCTGGTGGCCCAGGCCGATCCCACCGTGCGGTTTGCCCTGGTGGGTGGCGTTTTCCCTGGTCAGGAGGGATTGGTGACGGAGGTCAGGCTGTTAGCGCACAGTCTGGGGCTGGCCGACCGCGTGATTTTCAGCGGCTTCCGCACCGATATTCCCGCTGTGCTGACGGCGTATGATATATTTGTGCTCCCTTCCACAGAACCAGACCCATTCCCGACGGTGGTGCTGGAAGCGATGGCCGCAGGTTGCCCGGTCGTGGCCAATGGACATGGCGGCAGCGTGGAGATGGTGCAGGAACAGGAAACAGGTTATCTGGTGGACCCTACCGATGCGGCGGCGATGGCGGCGGCGATTAGCTATCTGGCGGTTGACGAGAGCCGGCGGCAGCGCATGGGCGCGGCCGGGCAGGCCCGCCTGCGTGAATGCTACTCTCTAGAGGCATTCACGGATAAGTGGCGGCAGCTCTATGAGCGATTGGCCCCACGTTGCCAGGACGCATCAATATGAATGGAAACCTCGCCGTCATGGCTCTATTCTGTAGGGCAAATTGTTCGTTTGCCCACGACGGACAAACTAGCCGTTTGTCCTCCATTTTCTGGGAGAAGAGCAGCGAATGAAAATTGCCCTGATGGGTACGCGGGGCGTGCCGGCAAGTTACAGTGGTTTTGAAACGTGCGTGGAGCAGCTTGGCAAACGGTTGGTGCAGCGCGGGCACGAGGTGACCGTTTACTGCCGCAGCCACCACATCACTTACCCAGGAGACACGTATCTGGGGATGCGGTTGGTGAAGCTGCCCACGATTGCCAACAAATATCTGGACACCATTGTGCACTCCTTTTTATCCTCCCTGCACGCCCTGCCCCAACGATACGATATTGCTCTGTATTTTATTGCCGGCAACAGCCCCGTCACCTGGATACCCCGCCTGGTGGGCACCAAGACGCTCTTAAACGTGGATGGCCTGGACTGGAAACGGGAGAAATGGCCCACCTTTGCCCGCCAATATATCCAATTCGCTGAATTTCTGGCGACGAAATTGCCCAATGCCTATCTCACCGATTCGCGGGTAGTACAGGCGTATTATCAAGACCGTTTCCACAGCACACCGCCCTACATCCCTTATGGTTCGGAGGTGACCAGACGACCGCCGGGCGAATTGCTGGCCCGCTACGGCTTAGAAGCAGGCCGCTACATCCTTTTTGTGGGGCGGCTGGTTCCGGAGAACTGCGCCCATCATATTGTGGATGCTTTTCGCCAACTGGACACGGACATGAAATGTGTTATCGTTGGCAGTGCTGCCTATGCTGAAGCGTATATTAGCTCACTGCACGCGCGTGCGGCGGGCGATCCCCGAATTATCTTTACAGGATATGTTTTTGGCGAAGGGTATCAGGAACTGGGCGCAAATGCGTATATCTTCGTTGAAAGCTCTGGCGTGGGCGGCACGCATCCCGCTTTAATAGAGGCTATGGCTTTTGGCAGTTGCGTGGTTGTGCATAACACGCCGGAAAATCTGGAAACCATTGGCGAAGCAGGTTTTGCCTATGATGGCAAAATAGGAGCGGATAGTTTACAACCATTACTACGGCGGCTGGTAAATGAGCCAGCTCTGGTGGCTGATTATGCCCGGCGCGCCCTGGAACGGGCGCGGACGACCTACGCCTGGGATGCGGTGACAGACGCCTATGAGCAGCTTTTTGCGGAAATCCAGCAAGGGCTTGCTGAAGCAAGGAGGGAATGATGTCGAAACGATTTAGCGTTAACTTTGCCATTTTATCAGTGTTTTTAGACGCCGGTTTTACCTTGCTGGCTCTGATCATCGCTGCCGAAGTTCGCCCCAACCTGCCGGCAATCCCCTTCCTCCAGCCTACCTCGCCTGAAATTCAACTGCCGCTGCTGGTGTACATTGCCGTGCCGCTGCTGTGGTTTGTGGTGTTTTTGCTGGCCTCCCTGTACGATCCCAAGCGCATTTACCGCCTGGTTGACGAGTTACAGGCGCTGACGTTGGGAACGGGATTTGCTTCCCTCTGTTTTGCCGGCCTGCTTTACCTTTCCTTTGACTTTCGCGGCATCTCCCGCTGGCTTTTCCTCCTCTTTGTGCTGCTGGACTTCATCTTCCTGTTAACCTGGCGGCTGATTGCCCGTCTGCTCTTCCGTCTGAGCGACGCCCATCCGCCAGCGCAGCGCGTGCTCATTGTGGGCGCAGGCGAAGAAGGGCAGCAGGTTGCCAGGATGATTGAGCGGTATGACTGGATGGGGCTGCAACTGGTTGGTTTCCTCGATGACCCCACCGAGGCTTCCTCCCACCTGCCTGTCTTGGGGGCTATTGACGACATTAAAGAGGTGATTCGGGCGCACCAGGTGCGAGACGTGATTATGGCCCTACCGCAGGGCAAGTACCACCAGGTCAACCGGCTGGTCGTCACCCTGCACGATTTACCCGTTAATGTGCGCATGGTGCCCGATTACTTCACACTCTCCCTCTATCGTGGTCAGGCCGAGAATTTTGGCGGTCTGCCCCTGATCAACTTGCGCGACCCGGCTCTGAACGATGTGCAGCGTCTGATAAAAAGGCTGCTTGACCTGTCCGTGGCGACATTATCCCTGTTGTTGTGCTGGCCCTTGCTGGCCCTGATTGCTCTGGCGATTAAGCTGGATTCCAGAGGACCTATCGTCTTCCGGCAGCAGCGCGTAGGCGAGAATGGGCAACTGTTCACCATGTACAAATTCCGCTCCATGATCGTGGGGGCGGAGAAGCTGCAGCAGCAGGTGAATGAGGTAAACGGGGACGGGCAGATCATTCATAAGAAAGCGGATGATCCGCGGATTACGCGCGTGGGGGCATTGTTGCGCCGCGCCAGCCTGGATGAACTGCCGCAGTTGTTCAATGTGCTCAAAGGGGAAATGAGTATGGTGGGGCCGCGCCCAGAGCTACCCTGGCTGGCAGCCCAATATGAACCGTGGCAGCGTAAACGCTTATCCGTGCCCCAGGGAATAACGGGCTGGTGGCAGGTAAATGGTCGCTCAGACAAGCCGATGCACTTACACACGGAAGACGATCTTTACTACGTGCAAAACTACTCGCTGTGGATGGACATTTACATTTTGTTGAAGACGTTGTGGGTGGTGCTGCGTGGGCGAGGAGCCTATTAGAAGGAAGAGGGAAGAGGGAAGAAGGTAGAAGGTGGAGGGGATGAAGGAAGGGATATGGCGGCTGTTGGCTGGCCGGTGGTGGTTGGTTGAGGCGGCTGCCCTGGCGTTGGCAGCGCCCTTTTTGTTATTCCCGACACAGATATACACGGCCACTTTCCTGTCCCTGCTCTTGCTGGCGGCTGTCTGGCTGCTGCGTTGGCGTCACTTCCCCGTCACGCCATTCAATCTGGTCTTGCTGCTGTGGAGTCTGGCGCTGCTGCTGGGGATTGTGGTTACCGCCGACCCCGACCTGACCCTGCCCAAGGCCACAGGTCTGATTTTGGGGCTGGCGGTATGGCGTTATGCGGCGCTTTATCTGCCGGAGCAGCGACGATTGGTCTGGGGGTGGCTGGCTTTTGTGCTACTCGGTTTGGGCTTTGTGGCTTTGGGGGCCTTTAGCGCCAACTGGTACAGTAAGGTACCTTTTTTGAGCGCGGTGGTGGCGCGGCTGCCGGCAAATCTGCTGCAACTCCCCGGCGCGCCTGCCGAAGGCGTGCAGTTAAACCAGTTGGCCGGCACGCTCATGCTCATTCTGCCGCCGCTGCTTTCGCTCCCTTTCGCCTGGCAGGCGGCAGCGCGGCGCGACTGGCTCAAACGCGCCGCGTGGCTGCTGCTCACCCTGCTGCTGCTGCTCACCCTGCTGCTTTCCCAATCGCGCAGCGGCTGGTTGGGATTGATCGCCGGGACATTGGTTTTATTGGGCTTGTGGTGGCGGGTGACGGAACAACCCGCCAGACGGCGGCGTCTGGCCTGGCTCCTGTTGGGGCTTATCCTGGCCGGAGGCGTGTTGGCGATCTCAATAGGGACAGACCGCTGGCAGCAGTTAATAGAGGAGCCGCCGCGCCAGACGGCGGTGGGGACGTTGACGACCATCCATTTTCGGCTGGAGGTGTGGGCGTGGGCAGTGGCGGGAATTCAAGATTTCCCGTTCTCCGGCATGGGGCTGGGCAGTTTTCGCCAGGCAGCCGGGCGCTTTTACCCCTTGAGCATTCCCTCATCTTACGATATTGCCCATGCCCACAACATCTTCTTGCAAGTCGCCCTGGATTTGGGTTTGCCTGGGCTGGTGGCCTACCTGGGGCTGCTGCTGATGGCTGCCCACACTGGTTGGCGACTGGCCAGGCGCGACCTTGCTTTGCGCCCCTGGGCCATTGGGCTGCTGGCCGGACTGGCGGCGCTGCACGTCTATGGCCTGACTGACGCCCTGGCGCCTGGTTCCAAACCCGCCCTCCTTTTCTGGTTGGCTCTGGGACTGTTGGCGGCAATGACCCGCAGGGAGGTGAACTGCGAGGGGGAAGGAGAATAATTAATTGGTGAATGGGTGAATGGCTAACAAAGGGGCGTCTGTTTTTAGTTGTCAAAAACAGGCGTCTACGCGGTAATTCAATAGCCATTATCGGGAGCCATTATCGGGAATAATGTTATCCTGGAGAGACCTGACAGGTCTTATTCCCAATAACGTCTAATGGATTCCCATTACCAAATACAGGCGGTTGCCTGACATCTGTCACTACTCCTGCCGGGTTGTCCCTTATATTCTTGACCACAGAGTGTGTAAATAGCTCACCTTTCTCTAAAAAATTACAGCTCGGGCAGACGTTCCCGCGCCTGCCAGAGCTATCGTCTATTGAGGTTTTAAGTATGGCTGCGCATACAAATGGCGAAATACGAATTGACGCTCTGCTGCCCCAGGAGATGGCCGAACGGGCGGAAGCGACCGGGGCGAAGAAAGCGGCCATGTCTTTCCTGCCCATGTTTATGTTGTCTGTTCTGGCGGGCGCGTTTATTGCCCTGGGGGCGATCTTTGCCACTACTGTGAGCGCGGGCACAGCCGGCGTCTGGCCTTATGGCGTCACCAGACTGCTGTCAGGCCTGGTCTTTTGCCTGGGCCTTATTCTCGTTGTCGTTGGCGGGGCCGAACTGTTTACAGGCAATAATCTGATTGTCATGGCCTGGGCCAGCGGCAAAGTCAGCACCGCTTCCTTGCTGCGCAACTGGGGTATTGTCTATTCGGGCAACTTTGTGGGGTCGGTGGGCACGGCCTTGTTGATGCTGATTGCCAAACAACACTTATTTGGCGGCGGCGCCCTGGGCACGGCGGCTCTGAATATCGCTGCCGGCAAAGTTAATCTCGAATTCTTCCAGGCGCTGTCCCTGGGCGTTCTCTGTAACACCCTGGTTTGCCTGGCTGTCTGGCTCACCTATAGCGCCCGCAGCACGATAGACAAAATTGCCGCCATCATTTTTCCGATTGCCGCTTTCGTGGCTGCCGGTTTTGAACACAGCATCGCCAATATGTATTTCATTCCCTATGGCTTGCTGGTGAAGCAGTTCGATGCTACTTTCGCTGCCAGCACGGGGCTGGACCTGTCCCGTTTGACCTGGGAGGCTTTTTTCTTGCGCAACTTGCTGCCCGTGACGCTGGGGAACATCATCGGCGGCGGCGTGCTGGTGGCTGCCGTTTACTGGCTGGTTTTCTTAAAGCGACGCTAATACCCCACTATGACTGCCTCGAAAACAATCTTTGTCAAACGCCTGATACTCCCCGGCGAACATGGCGCCTGGGTCTGGCTGCTGGTTCCTTTTCTGGTTGGCGGCGTGGTCGCTTCTGGACTCGGCGAGGTGACGGCCAATGGCTGGCTGGCGCTGCTGCTGGTGGGGTTGGGGGGGCTGAGCGCCTTTCTGCTGCGGCAGCCAGCCGCCGCCTGGCAGCGCATGAGGCAGGGACGCGGCAGCCGCGATCTGGCGCCGCTGGCAGCGGGCTGGTCGGTGGGATTCGCCGCGGCGGCGCTGCTTTGTTTTGGCGGTTTGTTGGCGCTGGGACGCACCGCTTTACTGGCGCTGGTGGGGGTCAGCGCCGGCATTTTCCTGCTCTACCTGTATGCGGCGCGGTTGGGACGTGCCGGCATGAGAGCGTTATGGATGGAGGCCGCCGGCGCGGCCGGCCTTTCCTTGATGGCTCCGGCCGCCGTGGTGGCCGTGACCGGACAAATGCCAGCGGCGGCCTGGGGGCTGTGGGGTATTCTGGCAGCGCAAAACGTGCTGGCTGTGCTCTACGTGCGCCTGCGTCTGGCGGACACCAAAAACCGCCCGGCAGGCAGCCGTCCCGCTGCCCGCCGCATGGTCATTGCGGCTCATGCCGTTGGGGCGCTGCTGGTTGGCGTTGCCGGCATTCTGAACTGGACGCCTCTACTTACCGTCGTCCCCTTCCTGGCCTTCTTCCTACGCGCCTGGTGGGCCGCCGTCCAACCCCGCCCCGTCCCCAACGTGCGCCGCTTCGGCTTCCTCGAACTAGGCATTGCCGTCCTGGCCGGCTGTTGGTTCATCCTCAGTTACCAATAGCCCGCTGCCTCTTCTCGCTCCCCCTCCTGTGAGGCTCCGTTCTCCCTGGCGGAAGAGGCGCAGGCAGCTTGAAAGTACCTACGCGGCAGGCTATACTCTTTTTATCGCAGCGGCTGACCGCTGCCAACTGGCAACCCACAACCGGCCACAGGAGTTCTTATGACTACCCCAACTGCTTCCCCAACCGATAAAATTCACGACATCCTCCGGTATGAACACCATCCCCTGGACGCTATCTTCAAACCGCGCAGCGTGGCCGTCATTGGGGCCACCGACCGCCCCGGCAGTGTGGGGCGCACCATCCTGTCTAACCTGATCAGCACCCCGTTTGGCGGCACGGTTTATCCGGTGAACCTGAAGCGCCCGGCCATATTGGGCGTTAAAGCTTACCCTAATCTGGCTGCCATTGGCGATCCTATTGACCTGGCCGTCATTGTCACCCCGGCCCCCACCGTGCCGGACACGGTGCGCGAATGCGTGGCTTATGGCGTGCGCGGAGCCATCATTATCTCGGCGGGTTTCAAAGAGACGGGCGCCACCGGAGTGGCGCTGGAGCAGGAGATTCTGGCGGAAGCGCGCCGTGGGAAGATGCGCATCATTGGCCCCAACTGCCTGGGCGCCATGAGTCCCATCACCGGTTTTAATGCCACCTTTGCCAGCACGATTGCCTTGCCGGGCAACGTTGGCTTTATCAGCCAGAGTGGGGCGCTGTGTACGGCCATTCTGGACTGGAGCTTCCGCGAGCATGTGGGCTTCAGCGCCTTTGTGTCCATTGGCTCCATGTTAGACGTGGGGTGGGGCGACCTGATTTATTACCTGGGCGACGATCCCCATACTAAGAGCATCGTCATCTACATGGAAACCATTGGGGATGCCCGCTCCTTCATGTCCGCCGCGCGGGAAGTCGCGCTGACCAAGCCCATTATTGTCATCAAACCAGGGCGCACCCAGGCGGCAGCGGCAGCCGCCGCGTCGCACACGGGTTCGCTCACGGGCAGCGATGAAGTGCTGGAGTCCGCTTTCCGCCGCTGCGGCGTGCTGCGGGTGAATGATATTTCGGATATGTTCTATATGTCCGAGGTGCTGGCCAAGCAGCCGCTGCCGCGGGGTCGCCGTCTGACGATTGTCACCAATGCCGGCGGGCCGGGCGTGCTGGCGACGGATGCCCTCATTTCTGGCGGCGGCGAACTGGCCTCTTTGTCCGCGGAGACGGAAGCAAAGCTAAACGAGATTTTGCCGCCGCACTGGAGCCACGGCAATCCGATTGACGTGTTAGGGGATGCCAGCCCAGAGCGTTATGCGCAGACGCTGGAAGCGGCGGCGGCAGACCCTAACAGCGATGGCTTGCTGGTCATTTTGACGCCGCAAGCCATGTCCGACCCCACAGGCACGGCGGAGGCGCTCCAGGATGCCAGCCAGAAGTTAAAGCGCAAGCCGGTGCTGGCAAGCTGGATGGGCGGCGCGGAGGTGAATGAAGGGGAAGCGCTGCTGAATAAAGCCGGCATTCCCACCTTCGACTATCCAGACACAGCCACAGAGATGTTTAACTATATGTGGCGCTACAGCGACAAGTTACGCAGCCTGTACGAAACGCCTGTTTTGCCGGCAGGCAGCGAAGAAGGCGCGCCTGACCGTACCCTGGCCGAAGCCGTCATCAACGCCGCGCGGCAGGCGGGCCGCACCATCCTCACCGAATTTGAGTCGAAGCAAATCTTTATGGCTTATGGCATTCCTACGGTGGACACGCGCGTGGCGACCAGCAGCGATGCCGCGGTGGAGTTGGCGGCTGATATTGGCTATCCGGTGGTGCTTAAGCTCCATTCAGGCTCTATCACCCACAAGACAGACGTGGGCGGCGTGCAGCTCAATCTGGGCGACGCTGAGGCAGTGCGCCGCGCCTTTGAAGCTATTGAAGCGGGCGCGCGCGGCTACGTGGCGCAGATGGGTCACACTCCCCGCGCCGACGATTTTCTGGGCGTTACCGTCCAGCCCATGATTAAACTGGATGGATACGAACTCATTGTGGGCAGCAGTCCTGACCCGCAGTTTGGCCCGGTGCTGCTCTTTGGCGCGGGCGGCGTGCTGGTGGAAGTGTTCCAGGATCGCGCCCTGGGGCTGCCGCCGCTGAACACGACGCTGGCGCGGCGCATGATGGAGCAGACGAAGATTTATAAGGCATTGCGAGGCATTCGCGGGCGGGCTGCCGTTGATCTGGCTGCTTTAGAACAACTGCTGGTGCGTTTTAGCCAGTTGGTCGCCGAGCAGTCGTTCATTAAGGAGATTGACATCAACCCGCTGCTGGCGTCGCCGGAACAGATTCTGGCGTTGGATGCGCGGGTGGTGCTGTATGAACCGGACGTCACGGAGCCGCCGCGGCTGGCGATTCGTCCTTACCCGACGCAGTACGTCAAGCCGTGGACGCTGCGGGATGGCACGCCGGTGAATATCCGGCCTATTCGCCCGGAAGATGAGCCGCTGGTGGTACAGTTCCACCAGGGGTTGTCGGCGCAGAGCGTGTTTATGCGCTATTTCCATTCGCTGGATTTGAGCCAGCGGGTGGCGCACGAGCGGCTGACGCGCATTTGCTTTATAGATTATGATCGGGAGATGGCGCTGGTGGTGACGCGGCGGGACCCGGCTACGAATGAGCGGCGGATTATTGCCGTGGGGCGGTTGAGTAAGATTGCCGGCACAACCGACGCCGAATTTGCCATGCTCATCCACGATGAGTACCAGCGGCAGGGCATGGGCACGGAACTGCTGCGCCGTCTGCTAGACATAGCCCGCGATGAGGGCGCGCAGCGTGTGGTCGCTTACATGCTGCCGGAAAACCTGGGCATGAAGCGCGTGTGCCAGCGGTTAGGCTTTGCCCTTCATTACGAAGACAACGTGTTGAAAGCAACCCTGGAGATGTAACAATTAGCATGGGCTGTCAGTCTGGCGGTCTACAGAAACCAGGTTTTGACCACCCGTGATGTTTTACCAGAGGTAAACCTGGTTTCTGGTTGAGCGCTTACAAATTTACCCGTTACCGGAGCGACGTAGATAGACCCAACGCCGCCCACATCACCAAAGGCCGGAAATGTGAGATGTATGGGAACGCGCCAGGCTACGTCATTATTCTGGTTAATAACGAGCATGGGGTCTTGAGCGTGCATGAGAAGATGCCGGCACTCCCCCCCTCCTTCGCCCGCACCATCCACGA
>CAZDSN010000015.1:0-8096 GCA_964507675.1 uncultured Ardenticatenaceae bacterium
TTGTATCAGTTGCCCCAGGTAAGTGGAAAAGGCGACCAACTCCCCCACCGTCAGGCTGCCATTGATGGTCAAGACGCCGCCATACCAGATGACGGCGACGGTGGCCACGTTGGCGATAAAATCCATCAGGGGCATGTTGAGGGCTTGCAGGCGGGCGGAGCGGGCTTCCAGGTCGAACCAATGGCGGTTTTCGTTGGCAAAGTAAGCGATTTCGGCGGGTTCCTGGGCAAAAGCCTTGACGATGCGCGCGCCGCGCAGGTTTTGCTCCAGGCGGGTGGTGACCACGGCGAGTTGTTGTTGAATAGCCAGGGAGAGGGGGCGAAAATGCCGGCCAAACTGCAAGGCGCGGTTAGCCAGCAGGGGCATGGTGATTAGCGTCAGCAGCGCTAACTGCCAGTTCATGAAAATTAACACCACCGCCGTGCCCAACAGCAGCGCCGAACCCTCGGTCAGGCGCAGCAGCGCCCGTCCGGTGAGAAAGCGGATGCGTTCAACGTCTTGCACGGAACGGGACAGCAGTTGGCCTGTTTCGGTGCGATCATGATAGGAAAAAGAGAGGGCGGCCAGTTTGCCGTGAATGGCGTTGCGTAAATCGTAAGCCACCCCTTGCGAAGCGATTTCCGTCCAGCGTCCTTGCCAGTAGCTCAAGACGCCTTTAGCCAGGGTGAGGACCAACAGCCCCAACACCGACCAGGCGAGCAGGGACAGGTTCTGTTCTTGAATACCCTGATCCACAATCCAGCGGATGAACTGGGGCACAATCAAGTTCATGGCGCTGATCACGACCATAGACGCATAAGCCCCGCCGGTTAGCCGCCAGTAGGGGCGCAAATAACCAAAGCTGCGCCATAAAATGCGGCCGGCATTGGTTTGTTTGAACGTCACAGGAGCGACGGCGGGGGATGGTGTGGGGTTGGTCATGCCAGGTGGATGCAAAGTAACGGTTCAGGGAGCTAACGAATAGGACGCTGATGACGCTGATGGGACGCTGATTTTGTGGATTCAGGCGTCATTTATGCGTTTACCGGCGATTAATGGGCGTCAGCGATGGTCTTTGTAAGGGAAGAACGAAATCATAGAAGTCGGGCAGGGACGCCCAACTTGCATGTTTTCAGATGTAGCTGGACTCGCGAGCGCGACATCTTACGCTAGAGGTCATGGGACGGGCGGTTACAGGATAACCTTTGTCAAATCGTCCTGCGTGAATTGTAACGGCGAGGGGTGTTTCAGCCAAACTGCGCTACAGGGCGGCGCGGATGCCGGCAGCCAGGGTGGACATCTCTGCTTCTGACAGGTCCAGGATGCCGTTTTCTACCTGCAAGGCAGCTAACTGCTGCTGGTGAAAAGGGACGCCGGGGGGCAGGGGGGCGATGTGCCAGTGGACGTGGCTGTTGCCTTGCTGGCTGCCGAGGGAAAGGAGATAGACCCGTTCTGCCGGCACAACCCGGCGCACAGCTTCGGTCACGCGATAAATAACGGCTTGAAGCTGCAAATATTCCGCCTGGGTGAACTCCCCGGTGACCTGTTCGCGGTGCTGGCGGGGGGCAACCAGGGTGTAACCATACAGGGGGGGATAAGCGTTGAGGAAGGCGATAGCTTGCTCATCTTCGTAGATAATGTGGTGGGGATAGGCGGGATTGCCGGCCACTATCTGGCAAATGAAGCAGGGTCCAGTGGTGATGCGGGCAACGTAGGCGGCCATGTCAAAGGGTCGGGTTTTGCTGGTCATGATTTTGCCTCACATGGTTGTAGCCAGGTATAGAAAGCAGCCAGCATACCAACGAAGCGCCGGAAAGCGCAACACGTGGAGGCGCCGTTTGCGCCACGTGTTGCCTTTGGGCAACTCTTGGGGCGGCGGGCGCTTTGCTGGAGGTTGTCAGACGAATGCAGGGGGCAAAAAAAATGAGGTGGACCCTTAACGGGCGTTAAGGGTACCACCTCTGGGGGGGGAGCCATGCATGAGTATAGCAGATTCAGCGATTTGGGCAAATTGACTTTTGCGTCGCTTATCAAAAACTCATAATCAAGGGAGGCTTTGTCTCTCCGCGGCTATATACACAGGGCGCAGGCGGACGGTCACGGTTTCGTGCGCGCCGAGCGTCACTTGCAGCGGGTTGGCGGGCAGGGGCACGGCTTCGGCGCGCTGCTCGCCCAGGCCGTTCAGTTCCGCCCAGGCGAGGGCAAAGGGGAAGGAGATGGTTACGGTCGTCTGCGGCTGCCCGCCTATTTCTTGCAGCCGCAAGATTAAATCGGCGCCGTCCGGGTTTTCAAACTCGGCGCGCTTGAGCGTCAGGACGGCAACGTTGGGCTGGCTGAGGGTAATCAAGGAACCAGTGGGGCCGGGCAGCGGGGCCCCCGGCTGCGGTTGGCGGATAATGGCCGCTTGCAGGGGCAGACTGTAGCCGCCGCTGAACTGCTCCGCCGCTACGGCGTTAACGCCGCCGGGGGAGGAGGTGATGGCAAAGTGGTACGTGTAAACGCGGGGCGCGCCCGGTTCCCAGGTGGGGAAATTGACCCAACCCTGATCCAGCGTGTCTGAGCCATCCTGGCGGGCAAAGATGTTCTGGAACAGGATGGGAGCCTCTGGTTCGTTGGCATTCCACCAGGGCAGGGAACCAAAGGCAGCCAGATAGCTTTCGCGGTTGGCCACGGTCACGCCAAAACCATCGGCAGCGCGCAAATCGCTGCCGTGGCGAATCACGCGGCTGTTGTGGGTTGTGCCGGCAATCCAATCTGCCTGGGGAGTGGGCCAGCCGTTAGGCCCCTGAAAGCGCCCCGTGAAATCGTCGCCCAGGGCAAAGGGCATAACGGCGTAATACCACCAGGTGAAGGTGTCCTGGTCGGCAAAGGCGGTGCGGTCATGATCCAGGGTGTTGCGAATTTCGACGCGCGCCAGGTTTGCCGGCAGGGTAATGACCGTTTCGCTGATAGGGGAGGTCGTGCGAACTATGGTTAGCTGGCTTTGCACGGGACCGGTTTCCGCCGTCACGGTGACGTCCCCCGGCGGCACGGCTTCCCAATTTCCCCAAACGACGGCGTTTTCCTGGTCAGCGTATATGAGTTGGTTGAAACCCGCTTCGGCGTTGGCGTCTACCAACTCACGGGCGTTCAGTTTGTCATAGATGCTGGTTATCTCGCCTGTCTCTCCATCCACGATGATGAGGTAAGCGTCGTTTTCGATCTGGTTGAGGGCTACCGTCTGCGGCGCGGCGGCAAAGATCAATCCTGCCTGGACGCCATAAAGCCGGTAGCCAAATGCCGGCACATTTTGGGCCAGGAAGATCAGGCTCTGCCCATCTGGAGCAAGCTGCAGTGTGACGGGTTGGCCCGTTTCCAGGTCAACTAACTGCCAGCCGGCGGTTAGCGCGGGCGCAATTTGAGCTAACTGGACCGGCGTAATGGTCACCAGGTCGCTGCGCGACCAGGAAAGACCGTTGTACACCACCAAAGCAGGTTGATTGCTCTGGATATTTTGGGACAACCTGACCAACTCGCGGCGCAGCAGCGCGCCGGCTGACTGTTGGGCGCGCGTGGAGCGGTCGAAGAACCATTGATTGTTGGCATCAATATCAGCTATGGTTAGTTCAAAACCGCCGCCGGGACCGCTGTGTTCGTCTTGAATGAGCAGATCGCGGTAGGTGCGGGTTAACAGGCTGTGCGGATACGGCGTGGCTGGATGCAGCCCCAGGCGAAGCGCGGACAAGGTTTCGGCGGCAGGCAGCACATTTTGCGTCCAACGGTTCTGAGCCGTACTGACCGGGTAGCGGGTGTTGTTGTTTTCCCACAGTCCCGACCAATCGCCCGTATAGGTGGTGAAGCCGTCATCGCCATATTCCTGACGCACATGGTTGAAGAAGTCGGTGGGCGTGCCCACAATGATTTGGGGCCAGGTGTGTTCCTGGTTCCATTGGGCGACATTTTCCAGGCCATTGCCAATGATGGTGTCGGGGCCGTCGTTGTCGAAGCCGATCAAGGCCATAACCGCGTTGTACGGGTAGCCGCCGTTTTCATAAGCGTCAATGAACGACTGGGTGGCGTCGGCCATGTCGGGATAAGCCCAGGAGAAGCGCCAGTAAAAAATGCCTTCGGCGTACCCTTTGACGCTGACCCAGGTGAGTACCTCGCTGCCATCTATACCCTGCCAGGTGAAGAGATAATCGCTGATGGGGATGTCGGGTCTGCCGCCGAACGTGGTGTTAATGCCGGCAACCAGATTGCGCACCCCATTTTTCGCCAACACCTGCGGCAAAGCCCAGGAAGAGCCGGGTACGTCGTCGGAAATAGCCGTTTCCAGGTTGAGGTTCCAGGCATCTTCATAAACGCGGGCGGGATACAGGGCGCGATTGAACTCCTCGCTGCTCATCATCCCCTGGTGCATGTTGGCATAGTTGGCCATTAACTCTATCTTGCCCTGGTCTAGCAGGGCGCGCAGGCGAGTCACCTGCTGCGGATCGTCCGTTTGCGCCAGCCATTGATCCAACTGCCAGGCGCTCTCAATCGTCCAGTGGTAGTCGGGATATTGCTCGGCATAGGTCATGGCGTCGTCCAGAAACTGCTTTTGGGCGGGGATCAAGTTGGGAACAGCCATGTTAAAGCCAATGTCCAGGTGGGAGAGAGGAACCACAAAGATGTACTGCAGCGTATCGTCGTCGGGCGTCTTGGGCAGCGCAGCGCGCGCCGCCTGCCCCCAAACGCCCGCGCCGCCGGCTGACTCCACCAGCAGAGGGGTGCAAAGCGTCAGGCAGGCAAGTAAGCCAGCCAGAATTACCAGGTAGTAGAAACGGGGGGTAGGGCGTATCAGTTTCGTCATTTTCCAACCTCTGATGATCAAGGGCCGACCGTAGATGCCGCATTTACCACACCGATGCTGATGAGCCTGATGGGGCATCTGATCTATGGCGGTATAACGGGGCTAGGTTTTGTCTGGTATGGGCAGAAGCGGGCGTAAGGCAGCGCGGCCACGCCTGACGTTTTGCCTGAAGGATCATGCTATGCTCCGTGTCTACACGGCCACCCATTGTCCTGGCTACACCCGCACCCGCACGCTGATCGTTGGGCTGCGGCAGCAGCAGCCCAATCTATCCGTAGAATTGATAGACCTGGACAAACCAGACATTGTTTACGGTGACCATTTCTGGTTCGCCTGGGCCGCTTTTAAGCCAGAAACCATCATCTTTGGAAATAACGGTCAGTGAATAGCGGGCAAAGTTCAACAAGAAGTTCAACTTCTCCAGAGAAGTTGAACTTCTCAAGCGGGCGGTCCACCATCAGTCTGCGCTGGTATTGTACTCAGGGCGCAGGCGGATGGTGACGGTCTCGTGGGCGCTGAGCGTCACTTGTAGGGGGTTGATAGGTAGGGGAATTGCTTCGGCGCGTTGTTCGCCCATGCCGTTCAGTTCCGCCCAGGCGAGCGGGAAAAGAAAGGAAAGGGTCACGGTCGTTTGCGGTTGCCCGCCGATTTCTTGCAACCGCAAAATAAAATCGGAACCGTCCGGGTTCTCAAACTCAGCCTGTTTTAGCGTCAGCACAGCCACGTTGGGCTGGCTGATGGCGATCAGGGAGCCAGTGGGGCCGGGCAGTATGCCAGGCTGCGGCTGGCGGATAAAGGCCAGTCGCAGGGGCAGATTGTAGCCACTGCTGAACTGCTCGGCGGCTGTCTGGTCAAAACCGCCAGCAGAGGAGGTAATGGCAAAGTGCGAGGTGTAGACGCGGGGCGCGCCCGGTTCCCAGGTGGGGAAATTGACCCAGCCCTGGTCTGCGGTGCCGGCGCCGTCCTGGCGGGCAAAAACGTTTTGGAACAGGACAGGGGTATCCGGCTCGTCGGTATTCCCCCAGGGTAGGGAACCGAACGCGACCAGGTAGCTTTCGCGGTTGGCCACGGTGACGCCAAAACCATCGGCGGCGCGCAGGTCACTGCCGTGGCGGACGACACGGCTGTTGTGGCCGGTGCCGGGGATCCAGTCCGTCTGGGGGCTGGGCCAGCCGTTAGGCCCCTGGAAGCGACCGATAAAGTCACTGCCGTCCAGGGCAAAGGGCATGACGGCGTAATACCACCAGGTATAGGTGAATTGGTTGGCGAAGGTGGTGCGGTCATGGTCCAGGGTGTTGCGAATTTCGACGCGCGCCAGGTTTGCCGGCAGGGTAATCACCGTTTCGCTGATAGGGGAGGCAGTGCGAACGATGGTTAGCTGGCTTTGCACCGGGCCTACCGCTGATGTTACGGTGACGTCTCCAGACGGCACCGTTTGCCAATACCCCCAGACGATGGCGTTTCCCTGGTCAGCGCGCACCAGTTGGTTGAAGCCGAGGGCGGCGTTCACGTCCACCAGTTCGCGGGCGTTGATTTTGTCATAGATGCTGGCGATCTGGCCTGTGTCACCATCTACGACAACGTGGTAGGCGTCGTTTTCGATCTCGTTGAGGGCCAGCGTCGGCGGCGCGGCGAGATGCGCCGGGACTCCCTGGATACCATAGAGCCGGTAACCAAATGCCGGCACATTTTGCGCCAGGAAGAAGAAGCCTTGACCATCAGGGGTAACTTGCAGCGGTACGAGTTGACCCGTTTCCAGGTCAACTAACTGCCAGTCGGCGGCCAGCGTGCCCGTGATCTGCGTCAACTGCGCGGATGTAAAGCCAACCAGGTCGCTGCGCGGCCAGGAAAGCCCATTGTAGACAACCAGGGCGGGCTGCTCGCTGGCGATGTCCAGGGTCAGGCTAACCAGTTCGCGGTCCAGGAGACCGTCGGCTATCTGTTGGGCGCGGGTGGAACGGTCAAAAAACCATTGGCTGTTGGCGTCAATGTCGGCAACGGTGAGATCAAACCCGAAGCCTGGGCTGCTGTGTTCGTCTTGAACGAGCAGATCACGGTAGGTGCGAGACAACAGTCCTTGGGCATAAGGAACGCCTTCATGCAGTCCCAGGCGGAGCGCGGCCAATGTTTCGGCGGCGGGCAGCGCATCCTGGGTCCAACGGTTCTGGGCTGTGCTGACCGGGTAGCGCGTGTTGTTGTTTTCCCACAGCCCAGACCAGTCACCTGTGTAGGTGGCGAAGCCGTCATCGCCATATTGCTGGCGCACGTGATTAAAGAAATCGGTGGGCGTGCCCACAATGATTTGCGGCCAGGTGTGTTCCTGGTTCCATTGGGCAATGTTTTCCAGACCATCGCCAATGATGGTGTCCGGGGCGTCGTTGCCATCACCCATCAAGGCCATAACGGCGTCGTAGGGGTAGCCGCCGTCTTCGTAGGCGTCAATGAACTGCTGGGTGGCTTCGGCCATGTCGGGATAGTCCCAGGCAAAACGCCAGTAAAGAATGCCTTCGGAATACCCTCTGACACTGACCCAGGTGAGTGCCTCGCTGCCATCTACGCCCTGCCAGTTGAAGAGGTAATCGCTGATGGGGATGTCGGGCCGTCCGCCCAAAATGGTGTTAATGCCGGCAACCAGATTGCGCACCCCATTCTTCGCCAACACCTGCGGCAAAGCCCAGGAAGAGCCGGGCACGTCGTTGGAAATAGCCGTCTCCAGGTTCAGATCCCACGCCTCTTCATAAACGCGCGCCGGATACAAGGCGCGATTGAACTCCTCGCTGCCCATCATCCCCTGGTGCATATTGGCGTAGTTAGCCATTAACTCTATCTTGCCCTGGTCCAGCAGCGACCGCAGGCGGGTCACCTGCTGCGGATCGTCCGTTTGCGCCAGCCATTGGTCCAACTGCCAGGCGCTTTCAATCGTCCAGTGGTAGTCGGGATATTGTTCGGCATAGGCCATGGCGTCGTCCAGGAACTGCTTTTGCGTGGGGATCAGGTCGGGCACGGCCATGTTGAAGCCGATATTCAGATGGGACAGGGGGACAACATAGATGTAGCGCAGCTCGTCGTCGGCGGTCGTCTTGGGGGTCGCGGCGCGCGCCGCCTGCCCCAAAATGCCAGCGCCGCCAGCAGACTCCGCCAGCAGGGGGGTGAACAGCATCAGGCAGGCCAGCAAGACAGTCAAGCCTATCAGGAAATACCAGCGGTTGTGGGGAGACGTCGCTTTCATCGTTTTTCTGCCTTTAGAAGTGGTCTCGCGCGGAGGCGCGCAGGGCGCGGAGGCGCG
>CAZDSN010000015.1:8196-15704 GCA_964507675.1 uncultured Ardenticatenaceae bacterium
GCGCGGAGGCGCGCAGGGCGCGGAGGCGCGGAGATGGCGCGTTTTTGAGAACGATCTCACGCGGGGAACGCGGAGAAGTTCAGGTTTTAAAGGTAGTCTCGCGCGGGGCGAGGAGATGTTGCTGGCGGCGGTTGGAAATGACGGGCGGCAGAGATTGATCAGCCGCCAGCCCATAATAGTAAGAACACCAGGCAGGCCAGCGTAGTTGTGCCCATAAGCAAGATGATAGCCCAAAAGCCCAAACTATTCCAGGCGGAAGGGCGGCAAAATGCGCCGCGACCTATGCGCCAGCCGTGGAGGAAGGCCAGCGGCAGCGGGGCGGCCATGACCAGGGCAGCTAACGGCGGCAAGCCGGCCCACACCAGCAGGGGCAGCGAGACATAAACCAGAGCTAGCAGCCAGATGCACAGACGGGCCGCTCTGGCTCCGCCCAGGCGAACGGTCAGGGTGCGCTTGTTCACAGCAGCATCGCCAGCGGCATCGGGGAAGTTAATGACCAGAATCATAGCAAATTGTAAGCCGCAGAGAGGAAGGACAGCCAGCAGCGGCAGCCAGTCCAGGCGGCCCGCCTGCAAATAATAGCCCACCAGCGGCGTCAGGCCCGAAACTAACAAGGCCACGGTTAATTCGCCCAGGCCGCGCGAATGCAGCCGCAGCGGCGGCGCGCTGTATTCCCAGGCCAGGGTCAGGGAGAGCAGCAGCAAAGGCAGGGTCAGCGGGCCTGTGAACAATCGGAAGGCCAGCATGAGGCTGGCAAACAGGGCCACAGTGGCGCAAACCAGGGCTGCGTATAAGGCCGCCCGCGGCGGCACATCCGCGGAGACCAACACGCGGCTGCCGCCCGACCAGTAGGTTGGGGTGGCATTGGCTTTATCGGCAGCGTAATCGAAGTAATCGTTGCCGTAATGGGTCATCAGTTGGATGCTGGTGATGGCTAACTGTCCCCACAGCAACGTCACAAAATTTAGCTGCGCGCCCGCATACCAGGCAATGAGACTGCCCAGGGCATGAAACAAAAAGCCGCCTACCAGGAAATGGGGGCGGCCCAGGCGGAGCAGGTTCCAGATAAAGCGCAACCTTTTCCGGGAACGGCTAAGGAGAGGGTCTGCGCCAACCCCGCTACGAACCACTGGCGCGCTGCCTGTTGATCTCATCGCGCAGGGCCAGCGCCGCCGCGCGGGCGGCGGCGGCAAAGTCGGCCTGCGCGGAGGCGTAAAGGATACTGCGGCTGGCGTTAATGACGGGGCCGGCGATGGCGTCAGGACCGTAGGTCACGGCAGCCGCCAGGTCGCCTCCCTGCGCGCCCACGCCGGGAATGAGGAAGTTCGCCGCCGGGGCAAGCTGGCGGGCAGCGGCGAGTTCGGCGGGGTGGGTAGCGCCCACGACGTAGCCCAGCGCGCCCTGCACCTGCCAGGTCTGGCTGTGGCGGATGACGGCGGCGGCCAGGCTGTGCTCCTCCCGTAAGTCGCCCTGGAAGGGCGAGCTGCTGGGGTTGGAAGTGCGCGCCAGGAGGTAAACGGCTTTGTCGGGGCGGCTGCCGATCATGGGCAGCACGGCTTCCGCGCCCACATAAGGATTGACGGTGACGGCATCTACCTGCCAGATGTCAAACAGGCCGCGCGCCCAGGCGGCCTGGGTGTGGCCGATATCGCCCGTTTTGCAGTCCAGGATGATGGGGATGTGGCGAGGGATGTAGGCAATGGTGCGTTCCAGGGCGATGATGCCGGCAGCCCCCCACTGCAAATAAAAGCCCAGATTCGGTTTGTAGGCGCACACCAGGTCGTGGGTGGCATCAATGATGGCTTTGTTGAAAGGCAGCACCGGCTCATCCCAGGCCAGCATAGGCAGCGGCAGGCGCTCTGGCTGCGGGTCCAGGCCAATGCACAGCCAGGAGTTGTGCTGCTCTTGGACACGCTTTAGTTTCTCCAGGTAACGCATAGGATGGCAAGGCAATAGGCTGGCGGACTGGCAATGCGCCCATGTCAGCCGGAAACAGCGTCAGGCAGCGGTTGCCCAGACGGGGGCGTGGTTTCGATCACCAGGTTTAGGGGATTGGCAACGTTTTCTTGAGTAGAATCAAGTATCTGGGCCACCGGTACGGGAGGGAAGGAGATGAGCGTGGAAATAATGGGCTGCGTCTGGCGATAATTGCCCCAGACAAGCGTGGCAAATAAGGGCGGCGTTTCGCCAGCTTGAGCCACAGCCAGCACCAGATTTAAGGCATCTGCGCCGGCAGGGTGAATGGCGTCCAGGGTGACATCCAGCAAGAAGCCTTCTACGTCTACCTGGCTGCGGAACAGCGCGTAGCGAATATCGCCCGTGGCCGAGATTTCGGCGCGGTAGGTGGGGGCGGGAGATGCCGGCAGGAAAATAGATTGCAGTTGGGCGGCAGTTTGCCGCCAGGTGATGCGCCAGCGCTGCCGGTGCCACCAATCAACCAGAGGCTGTGGGGGAACTTTGTTGAGAATTTCCTGGTAGCGGGGGGACTCGGAAATGCCGGCAGCAGGGGGAACGCTGACAGGCAATTGCTCCATTGCTTCTAGCGTTTCCAAAAACGCCTGGCGCAAGGAGGCATTGGCTAATAATTTGCGAAAAAAGGCAGGGTGATGCGTAGGAATGTCTATACCCTGCAAAGCCTGCTCGGCCATCACGTCGAGCAGTTCTTCATCTGCTTTTTCAATGTCCGCCCCCGTGTCAGCAAACGACGCCAGATGTTCGCGCAGTTGCGCGGCTAACGCCTCATTCGGCCCCGTCGGGGCCAGTTGGGCGCGGAGATGTGCCAGGCTGGCGAGAACCTCGTCGGATGGATTGTTTGCTGCCATGTATAATATTATACCCATCTGCTGTTAAGATTTCTCTTAAACGCTTTATTCCTTTGAAGTGCAGATTATAGACGGCTTTCGTCGTCCGGGCTAGATAAGCAGCAATTTCGGGGTAATCCATGCCATCAAAATAACGCAACTGAATGACGACACGAGAAGCGGCCGGAAGCTTTCGTAAGGCAGCCATTAGTTCCTCGCCGATATCGAGGCTACCCAACAGTTCCTCTTGCACGCTGTGGGCGCTTGTGCTGCGCAAAGGGCCGGGCTGCCACTGTTCCAATCCCACCAGGAGTTTGTCGGGTACACACTTCTGGCGGGTATCGCAGGTGATATGCTTGCGACAGACATTTTGCACAACTGTGCGCGCCCAGCGCTCGAACTGAATATCATACGGAAAATGGGCCTTTAACAACTGTTCAACCGCAAATGACGTGTAGTTCTCTACCTGCCGGAAAGTCCCTTCGTTGGGCATAAAGCCGAGGCGGATTAAATAGTTGTACACCCAACTTTGCACACAGTGGTAAAGATTCTCCCACAAAAGCGAATCGCGCTCAACCTGCAAACCATTTACGATGGCATGGTTCTGCTGGAAGTTTTCCACCACATATTGGTAGTACGCCTCTGGCTCACACTCCTGCCGCGCTGCCAAAAAAATCTCTAACCGCCCCCGTGTTACGTTTACCTGGATGACGCTCGTGATGCGGGCAACCAGCTCCTCCACCTCCTCGTTGTCGTCCTTCAGGTTAGCAGCAGCTATGATCTGCCTTAGCTTATGACGATCAAGGCACATGAAACAACCCTCCTCAACTCTCCCTATGAATTATCATACTCCATGAAGAATCCCTCTGTTACAAACGCATTTCAAATTATAGACCAGGAAATCATGAATGCAAGCCTTATTTTTGATTATTATTGAGCAAATTTGGAGAGTTCTGAACAGGTCTGGCGCGCGTTTGTTTATTTTTGTTGTTTTTTACTTTTTCTTACTCAATTTTACATCCCCAAAGCATACATGAAGGCCGTGCAGTCTGTAATGGCTTGCCCCATTGGTGCTGCAGGCATAATGCCGGCAAGCAAACTCACGTTAAAACTGGCGAAAGGGAGAAAAAATTGAAAAAAAGGGGATAGTAATATAGAGAGCAAGAGATAGCTAGGGGGCCATAACAGTGGGTAACAGGCTCGCACTACCCTAAAACATTATCTGAACAACTATATCATCATCCATCTTTTCCCGAAAGGGTCTTGCCCGGAAAGGGCAATATCTCTAGCAAAATGGCATATTTCAACGATTATAGACAGGGAATAATACTCTGCAGGAGTAAGCAAATGAATGACAACGAGCAGGCCGACATCGTCATGACCGTCAAAGAGGTGTCCCTTTATCTCAAGCTGGCGGAATCAACCGTTTATCGCCTGGCGCAAGAAGGGCGGCTCCCTGGTCGTAAATTTGGGGGCGCGTGGCGTTTTTCACGCAGGACCCTGGATCACTGGTTTCAACAAACAGATTCCCCTCATTATACGAGTGAAACAGCCTGACTCAATAATGCTGCTGCCGTAGAAGGGGCAAAATGGTATCGAGGGTCTTTCAGGTTTCACCCTGGAAACGCGCTTTTAGTTCGCGTTTCAGAATTTTGCCCGCGCCAGAAATAGGCAGGCTTTCCATAAATTCTACGCGCCTGGGCACTTTGTAGCGGGCCAGATGCTGCTGCATAAAAGCCAGTAAATCGGCGGCGGCAACGGTAGCGCCGGGCTTCAAGACGACACAGGCTAACCCAACCTCTCCCCAGCGCTCGTCGGGCAGACCAATGACGGCGCACATATGGACGGCGGGGTGTTGGTAGAGTACGGCTTCGATTTCCGCCGGATAGACGTTTTCGCCGCCCGATATAAACATATCCTTCTGCCGATCGACGATGGTGAAATACCAGTCGTCGTCGTATTGCGCCAGGTCGCCCGTGTGGAACCAGCCGTCGTCGTCTACGGCGGCGGCGCTGGCCTGGGGGTTGCGGAAGTAGCCAGAGGATTGGCTGGGTCCCTTGAGGACGAGTTCGCCGACTTCATGGGCGCTCAGGGGGCGGTTCTGGTCGTCTACAATGCCGGCATCCACAAAGAAATTGGGGCGACCGATGCTGCCGGCTTTGTCTATAGCATCTTCAGCCGCCAGGGCAAAAATGCCAGGACCAAACTCGGTCATGCCAAAGCCCTGCTTGAAACGAACCCCCTTTTCCGCAGTGTATTGTTGCACCAGGGGAACCGGCAGCGGCGCGCCGCCGCTGGTGCAAAAGCGCAGCGACGACAGGTCAGCTTCCTGCCAATCGGGGGCCTGGGTCAGCATCTGGTACATGGTGGGCACACCGGCAAACAGGGTCACGCGCTCCTGTGCAATCAAACGCAATACCTGCGCCGGGTCGAACTGGCGGGTGAGGATGGTAGTGCCGCCGAGGATAACGTTGGGCAGCGTGTAGACAAACAAGCCGCCCGTATGAAAGAGGGGGAACACGTTCAGGTAAATGTCGTCGTGGTGGAGGTCGTGGATGATGGTGTTCAGGGTGTTCCAGGCGATCATGCGATGAGAAATCTGGGCGGCTTTGGGCAGGTCGGTGGTGCCGCCGGTGAAGATAAGGGCGGCGATGGTCTCTTCGTTGACGGAGTTGGCAGTAACAGGGGCAGGACTGGCGGACTGCAGGATAGTCTCATAATGAAGGCTGGCGCTGCCCGTCCCGTCGAGATGCACATAGTGGGCGACGCTGCGGGCGCGGTCATCTGCCTGCAGGAGGATAACGCTGGGGAGGAAATCGTCGGAGTAGATGAGCACTTTGGGGGTGGTGTTGGCGAGGATGCCGGCAATTTCGCGCCAATGCAGCCGCCAGTTCAGGGCTGTGTGGATGGCTCCTAGCTTGCTACACGCAAAAAAGGCATCCAGATGCTCCACGCCATCGCGCGCCAGAATGGCCACGCGGTCGCCTGGTTGCACGTCTGCCGTTTGCCGCAGCCAGTTAGCCAGACGGTTGGCGCGTTCGTTCATTTGGGCATAGGAGAGCCGCCAGGGGGGCGCTTTGCCGGCATCCACTACCGCCAGATGATCTGGCGAATAAATAGCCCGTCGTCCCAAATAGTCGCCAATAAACATAGGTATAATAGGGGTGAGTGATGAGTGGTGAGTGGACAGTGGATGACCCGTCTATAAAGGGTTTGAGGATGGGACAGCAGGTAAATAGCTACCGTGATCTGGTTGTATGGCAGAAGTCTGTTCAACTGGTCACAAAAGTATATACATTGTCGCGTGATTTTCCCAGGCAGGAAACTTATGGTTTGGTTGACCAGATGCGGCGGGCAGCGGTCTCCATTCCTTCAAACATCGCCGAAGGTCAGGCGCGCCGTTTTACGACAGAGTTCCGCCATTTTCTCCATGTAGCGTCAGGCTCTCTGGCTGAACTTGACACGCAAACGGTCATTGCTAACAAACTCGGCTATCTTTCGGCTGAACAGTTACAGGAAATTGAATCAGACATCATCGAAATCCGCAAAATGCTGCACGTTCTCATTGCTCGCCTACCCCGCAACCGTTAGCCCATACCTCTCCGCCACTGACCACTCACCACTGTCCACCGTCCACTGCCACAGACTGACGGCCATGGAAATGCCGCCGCCGCTGGCGCAGAAGAGAACCAGATCGCCGGGGCGGGGCCCGCGGCCCTGGGTGAGGGCGTCGTCCAGAGCCATAGGGATGCAGGCGGAGCCGGTGTAGCCCCATTTGTCCATCACCCAATGCGTCTTGGTCAACGGCTGCCCTAAATTAGACATGGTACTCTTGATGGTGTTCAGATTCAACTGCGTAAAGACAAAGAAAGCCACGTCATCCACCGTCACGCCCGCTTTGGCTGTGACTGCCTGAATGAGGGTGGGCCAGTTGTCGGAGTTGAAAGTGGGCGGGAACTTCTTCACAAACTGCACGCGCGGCGCGCCGTCGTTTTCCTGGATGGGAGTGACGGGGCAGGCGGCGCCGCCTGTGTAGATGCCCAGGGCGTCATAGTAACCGCCATAAGCCACGATTTTGCTGGCGAGGAAGCCGGGGGACGCGCCTGCGCCCAACACCACGGCCCCCGCGCCATCGGCAAAAAGGGTACAGGTCTTGTGGTCGCTGTAATCCACGAAGCGGGTCATGCCATAGGCTCCAACCACAAGAACGTGGTTGACGTCCGTGTCGGTGAGGATGTAGCGGGCGGCGGTATCCAGGGCCGTCACCCAGCCGGCGCAGGCGCAGTTGAGGTCGAATGTGCCGGCATTCCACCCCTCCCCTACCCCTTCCACCTGCCGCAGCTTCTCTTGCAGCACTGTGGCGGTGGCCGGGCTGAGGTAATCAGGCGTGTCCGTAGCTACGATGATCAGGTCCAGGTCCACGGCGCGCAAGCCAGCGCGCGCCAGCGCCTGCCGCGCGGCGTGCAGCGCCAGGTCGCTGGTCGTCTCATCCGCCGCCATCACATGCCGTTCGCGGATACCCACGTTCTGCACCAGCCAGTTGTCAATGTCTCGCTCCGGGAATAGCGCATCAAAAAACGCATTAGGCAGCGCCTTTGCCGGCACATACCGCCCCGTACTCAAAATTTGCGCATATCGCGTCATAAGTTTACTCGTTGCCTGTTGCCCGTTATCTGTTGATTGTTATCTGTTGCCCGTTATCTGTTG
>CAZDSN010000015.1:15804-18790 GCA_964507675.1 uncultured Ardenticatenaceae bacterium
ACGGCGCCCGTGATAAAACTGGCTTCGGCGGAGGCCAGAAAGGCGTAAGCGTTGGCAATATCTACAGGTTCGCCCAGGCGGCCAATGGGCGTATGCTCACGCATGGTTGCCAGCACTTTTTCGGGCATGGCATTGACCATTTCCGTGCCGATAAAGCCAGGAGCCACGGCGTTGACGCGGATGCCATATTTGCCTAACTCCCGCGCCCACACTTTGGTCATGCCCAGGACGCCCGCTTTGGTGGCAACGTAGTTGGTCTGGCCAAAGTTGCCATAGAGGCCCACCACAGAGGAAGCGTTGAGAACGACGCCGCCCCCCTGGGCGATCATGGTGGGAACGACAGCCTGGGTGCAGTTAAACACCCCTTTCAAGTTAACGTCAATGACGGCATCCCAGGCGGCTGCGGACATCTGGTCCACCAACTCGCCATTTTTGAATTTGACGAGTTGGGCGTCGCGGGTAATGCCGGCATTATTCACCAACACATCAATCCGGCCATAAGCGGCAACCACAGCGTCTACCCACGCCTGTACAGCGGCGCGGTCGGCTACATTCACCTGGAAAAAGCGGACGCCAGCGCCGATTTCGGCGGCGCTGCCGATTGCAGCGGCACTGCCGATTTCGGCGGCGCTGCCGATTTCGGCAGCCGTTTGCTGCCCCAATTCTTCGTTAACATCGCCGATGACCACGCGCGCCCCTTCGGCGGCAAATTTCGCGGCGGTGGCCCGGCCAATGCCGGCAGCCCCGCCTGTAATCAAGCACACTTTGTCTTGTAATCGCATAGTTTCAGATCTCACTCCATGGGGAAGAAAGCGGGCAGGATGCCCGCGCTACGTAAAAGATTACGTGAACATCTATAGCATAGAGCAGTTACAAGCCAGCTACACAACAGACAACAGGCAACAGATAACGGGGAGTGGGGAATGGGGGGCTTGACAAAATGTGGGTCTGGCATACCATCTAAAGATGCAGCCGACCTCCTATCCCATTGACCATGAGACTTTGCAGCGGATATGGCGCGTCTTCCAGGATGGCGGGGAAGCGCCGCCGGAACTGGCAGCCGCCGCCGACCCGGCGGTGCGGCAATCGTGGCGGCGCTGCGCGCTGCGCGCCGGGCCAACCCCCCGTCCGAAGACGCTCAAAGAGCCGGCGCTCCGTTCCATACTCAGGGCGCAGGCTGATTTAATAGCGCTGGCGACGCCTTTCGTCGAAGACATTTATCAATTTATGGAAGGCTCTGGCTGCGCCATTTTATTGGCTGATGGCACTGCCTGCGTGTTGTCGCTGACAGGAGACGCCACGGTCGTGGAGCCCCTGAGGCAACTGGAGTTAGGGCAGGGCAGCTATTGGGCTGAAGGGCAGTTGGGTACAACGGCTCTGGGGATATGCCTGTTGGAGGCTATGCCCGTGCAAGTGGTGGGCGCGGAGCATTACTTCCAGACTTTCCACCATTTGACAACCACGGCGGCGCCTATCCATCATGTCAATGGGCGCATCATTGGGATTATCGCCGTTGTCAATCCGGCGGCAGAGGCTACCTCCCATACCCTGGCGCTGGTGATGGGCGCGGCGCGCGCCATTTCCGGGCAAATGCAAACCGATCTCTTTCTGGAAGAGGCTAACCGCCGCCTGACGGAAGTGAATACGGTGCTGGAGGCCATTGATGAGGGGGTGATCGCCTGGAATGAAGCCGGACAGATCAACCACATTAACACGCAGGCCGGGCGGCTGCTGCATCTGAACCCCACGACCGTGTTGGGGCAGCCATTGGCGGAGGTGATGAAGCTGCCGGCAGCCCTGCGCCAGGCAATGGCTGAAAATCGAGAACTGCAGGACGTGGAGATGAACTTCTTCGCCAATGGGGCGGCCGTATCCTGCCTGGTAAGTTTGCGTCCTATCCTGGCGGGCGCGCCCCAACCCATCGGGCACATTGCCATGCTGCGGCCGATTGAACACGTGCGCCGCCTGGTGCAGCAGCAGGTGGGCGCGCATGCCACGCTGAAACTGGAAGACATCTCCGACCATTCCAGCGCTATGCGCCGCGTCATCCGCCAGGCGCGCACCGCCGCGCGGGGCACAGCCCCTGTCTTGCTGCGCGGCGAAAGCGGCGTGGGCAAGAACTACCTGGCGCGAGCCATCCACAACGACAGCGACCGCGCGGATAAGCCGTTCCTGTCCATTAACTGCCGCGCCATTCCCCACGAACTGATGCCCCAGGAATTTTTGGGGTATGAAAAAGACGCGGGGAATGGGCGTCCCAGCAAGTTTGAACTGGCAAATCAGGGCACGCTGCTGCTAGACCAGATTGAGGGGTTGTCGCTGGAAATGCAGGCGGCGCTGGTGCACGTCATCGAAACGGGGCATGTGATGCGCCTGGGCAGCCGCTATCCCCTTCCCGTGGACGTGCGCATTATCGCCGCCACATCAGCCAACCTGGAACAGGCGGTGGCCGATGGGAATTTTCTGTCGCACCTTTACTATCGCTTTGGCATTTTTTCCATTACCCTGCCGCCGCTGCGCCAGCGTGTGGAGGACATTCCGTTGTTGGTAGAGCGGTTTATGAGTCGCATCACCAGCCAGTATGAGCGGGCTGCCTGGATTGATGATGAGGCGATGGCTGCGTTGCGGCGTTATCCGTGGCCGGGCAATGTGCGGGAGTTGGAGAACGCCCTGGAACGGGCTATGAATCAAAGCAGCGATGGGATCATTCACGTGGCCGATTTGCCAGAAATGGTGCGCAGCGGGCGGGTGATTATGGGGTGGAGCCCACAGCCGCAGCCGGTGATGACAGCGGCGGAAGCGGAGCGGGAAGCCATTATGCGCGCGGGTTGGGCCTGCGAGGGGCGAGTCACGGCAATGGCTGAGCATTTGCAGATGGGACGCACCACCCTGTGGCGAAAGCTCAAGCGGCTGAACATTTCGCTGGAGCAGTTTAAGCGGTGAGGGGGGAAACGGTTAATTGGTGAATTCGTGAATTCGTGAATGG
>CAZDSN010000016.1:0-18335 GCA_964507675.1 uncultured Ardenticatenaceae bacterium
GGAGACGCGGAGGACGCGGAGAAAAATTCGTGTCATTGGTGGAATTTGTGTCAAGAAATCTTCATCCATCCCCTCAGCAAGCTCAGAACCTGCCCTGAGCCTGCCGAAGGGACAGGCTGTGGCGCACCCCGCGCATAGGGATAAGCGATCACAGCGGTCAGAAACTACGCCAACCCGGCCTCTCTTGTGAAAATAACCTTACGCAGAAACATGAACAGAAATTCGTGAAAATTCGTGCCATTCGTGGCAGAAAATTTTCACTCCTCTGGTGCGCCCCGCTGGTAGGGAACTAAAGCAAGTGTACCTGAAAACAGCGCCAGGGCGTAATTCCCATCACGGTTCAGGCGTGTGAGTTCCACAACGGCTCCGAGACGCCTGCCTGCAAGTTTTCATAGCGGGCCATGACAAACAATGCATCTGAAAGACGGTTGAGGTAAGGCAGAACGTAAGGGCCAACCCCTTCTTCCCGCGCCAGCGTGATGACCTCGCGCTCGGCGCGGCGGCAAACTGTGCGCGCCATGTGGAGGTGAGCCGAGGCAACCGAGCCGCCCGGCAAAATAAAGTTTTGCAGCGGGCCGAGAACGGCGCTCAGTTCGTCAATCAGTGTTTCTAAGGCGTCTACGTGGCGCGCTTCTATTTGTGGTATCTGGAATTCAGCCTTGTCCTCTTCGGGAAAGCAGAGATCAGAGCCTAAATGAAAAAGCTCATTTTGAATGGTAAGCACAACCTGCGCCAGACGCTGGCTGAGGCCGTGCGCCAGCGCCACCCCCAAAACGGCATTTAACTCATCTACGGTTCCATAAGCCTGAACGCGCCAGGCATCTTTAGGCACGCGGCGGCGGCTACCAAGCGCGGTTGTGCCATCATCACCGGTACGTGTGTAGATTTTCGTCAGTCTGGGCATTTTCTTCCTTCCATCAAGCGCCCCGTCTCTCGGGGGCAAAAAAGTCTACGACCTGCGCAGCCGTCATCCATTCCTGGTCAGGAAAGAGTTGGGCCATCTGCGGGGCAAACAAGGGATATTGGTCGCCGGCAGCGGCGGATAGCACACGCGCCGGGGGACCAGAGGCCACAATGCGCCCCTCCGCCAGGATCAGAACGTGGTCGGCCACCGCGGCTGTCAACTCGACGTCATGCGTCACCAGCAGCAGACCGGCTCCGTCTGCCAGCCACCAGCGGCATATATTCAGCAACTGCCGCTTGGCAGCCATGTCCAGGCCACGGGTTGGTTCGTCCAGCAGCAGCAGCCGGGGCTTCATAACGGTAACCGCGCCAAAAGCGACGCGCTGCCGCTGGCCGACGGAAAGATCGCGCGGATAAGCATCCGCCGCAGCCGCTAAACCCAGGCGAGCCAGCAGTTCCGTGGGCAGAATGGGCGCATCAGTCGGCTTTATCTGGTGATTTCGCAGCGTAATCAGCAATTCTTCCTGGACGGTGTCGGCAAACAGCAAATCGTCGGGATTTTGGGGCAGGTAAGCCATATGCCGGCATCGTTCCACCACACTCTGCCCGGCCAGATCCTGTCCGGCCAGGGTCACGCGCCCTTGTTCAGGGGACAGCAGACCTGTAATACACTTTAACAGCGTGGTTTTACCTGCCCCATTCCGTCCTAGCAGCGCTGTCACTTTGCCGGCAGCCAGGCTCAAATCCACGCCGCGCAAAATGGGACGGCCAGCATAGGCGTAATGCAAATCACACACCTCCAGCACAGTAGGGGCCATCTCAACGGGCATCACTGAGGGGAGCGGCGACGGGAGCGGGCCTGGTGGGAGCAGCGCGCGCGCCTCATCTACCGTCAGGGGCAGCGGCTGCCAGCCCAACTGCTGGCCCAAAGCCAGCAACGGCGGCAAATAAGGGAGATGCGCCGCCGTCTCTGCTACCGTTCCATTCGCCGTGATTTGACCGGCCTCAACCACAACCACCCGATTAACATAAGGCAGCACCCGCTCTAATCGGTGTTCTACCAGCACAATGGTCAAGCCAAACGTCTGATTAAGTCTTACCAAAGCGTGCAGCACCTGCTCCGCAGACTCCGGGTCTAACTGGCTGGTGGGCTCATCCAGGGCCAATATGTGCGGGCGCAAAGCCAGAGCCGTCGCCATAGCCAACCGCTGTCGCTCCCCCCCAGACAGAGTATTGAGGGAGCGACGGCGCAGAGGGGTCAATTCTAACCACTCCATCACCTCAGCCACACGCTGCCGCATCTCCGGCAGGGGTATGCCGGCCTGTTCCAGACCAAAGGCGATCTCCGCCTCCACCTGATCCAGCACAGCCTGCGCTTCCGGGTTTTGAAAAACGAAGCCAACTTCGCGGCTCAGGCGGTTAGGACCGGCCTGAATAACATCTAGCCCAGCCACCGTGACTCGCCCGCTAATCTGCCCGCCGGCAAAATGAGGAACCAGGCCATTCAGACAGCGCAGCAAAGTTGATTTACCCGCACCAGATGGCCCTGTCAGCAGCACAAATTCCCCGGCCTCAATTTGCAGCGATACGTCGCGCAGCGCCGGCTGCGCCTGGCCGGGATAGGCGTAAGTCAGGTGGCTGATGGTAATCATGGCAGCAGCGCCGGACGGCGCGCATGACCAGGTCGTCCTGGTTGTTTTCCGACCTTCATTCTTTCTCCATATTCAGCGGTCAGGGTTATGCCTTATCTGTAAATATTGTATCCGTCATGTTGACTGGGGGACAGAACAAATGCCGGCAGGGCCAGACACGCCAACAACAGACCCATTACAGGGGAAAATGCCGGCAGCGCCAATTGTGGAAACGGCTCATAAACCAGTGAAGCCCGGCCCGGCAAGGGCGCCAGCACAGCCAGCAAAGGCAGTAGACCCGCCGCCAGCAGCAGCCCATCGCGTGGCTGCCATTGCCGGCTGTGGTATTGCGTGCGCGGATAGTGCACACCGAGCCGCCATACCAGCGCCCATAGCAGCAGCCCGGCCGCAGCCAGCAGCAGCCAACCCGGCCAACCGATCCATATTGCCAGAAACCAACCCGCCAGCATCGTCGCTAATCCTAACAGGAAACCTGCGCGTACGCCCGTTTGCTGCCGGTTGCTGTCCGTAGCCCCATAGCCGCGGGCAACCATCGCTTCGGCCAGCCCCATGGCCCGTTCCAATCCCCCTACTAACAAAGGAATAACAATGGGGCGCCAATCGCGCAAGCCGCGCAATTGGTGGCCGCGAATTGCCTGCGCTTCACGGATGCGTTGCACATGCTGCATGGTGGCGGGCACGTAGGTAATGGCTATCAATATCACCACGCCCAGGTCACGCAGCGCCCGCGGCAGCAGCCGCACCAGCTCATGGACAGGCACAATAGCGTTGAGGGCCACAAATACGGCCAGCAGCGTGAGTAGAACCAACCCGTTACTGGCCCCGGCAACCACCGCTTCCAGCGTGATCGCTCCTCCGATCAGGGGCCAGGCTGCCGGCAGCCGCAGCAGCACGGTTTGCCCCACATGCAGAAACAACGCATTGAAAAACGCCGAAAACGTCAAAATGAGACCACCCAACCGCCACAGCGACAGAGGCAGCCCCTGTCCAGGCAGGCCATGGGTAACTGTCACCAGGCGAGCCGCCAACAGAATAATCAGGATGTAGAGGGGGTTACGGGTCAGCATCGCTGCGGCTGCCGCCGCCATCACCCACACCAGCCAGGCGCGGCTGTCGCCGCTGGCCGATGGTTCATCTACGGCCAGTTTTGTACTGCCATGACCAATCATTACCCGGTCACCAGATGAAATTGAAACCGGTCACGGAAGCGAGCCAGCGCGCGCACGGCCGGCATCCCCAACACCAGCAGCAAAACCACATTCCCCACGGCGCGGATCAGGTCCCACAACAAAGAAGTGCTGGCATAAAACGCCAGATAACGGGCAGCCCCCGCCGCAAAAGTCAGCCCCGGCTGCCAGCTCGCGCTGCCGCTGCCCACCGTAAACGGCCAGAAGTATAGATTCATGAGCAGGCCAAACAGCAAGCCCCAGGCAAACGCAAACAAGCACAGCAGGGGGAGCGGTCGTCGCAACGATGGCAGCCAGCCCGCCGTCAGCCCCACCCAGCCGGCGGCAAACATCTGGTACGGCAGCCACGGCCCCACGCCTCCTGTGATCAAAGCAGAGACAAGCAGCGTCAGCGCCCCCATCAGGAAACCAAAACGCGCCCCAAAGACAAAGCCCGCCAGGATAATGGGCGCAAAGATGGGCGAGAATCCGCCTGGCCCTGGCACAGCTACTTCCAGGAAACGGAGCGCCGCCGTCACGGCCACCAATACGCCCAACGCCGCCACCACTTTGGCGCTTACGGCCTGCCCCTGCATCTCCACCAGCAAGATTAACAGACAAACCGTCAGCAGCAGCATGGTCATCAGCGGCGCAGTTTGCCGCGCGCCGGCGGCGACAGTGAGTTGGACGGAGTCTAAGAAAAAGGGGTAGGTAAAGACCACCAGGCCAATCAAGCCGCTCAGGCCATAAAGCAGAAATGAAAGGAGGGGCTGCACCATGCGTTGCATTAGCCAGTTCTCCGTTTTGACCACAGGACTAATGCGCCGCCCAGCCCCAGAATGATCACGCCAAAGGCAGCATAGTTAAGCCAACTGCCGGCAGCGGTGACCGGGACAACAGCCGCCGGCAGTGGGGTCGGCGACGAAACAGGAGGCAGCGCCGCCACAGCGTCAAAACTGGCCGTAACGGCTGGGGTCGGGGGTATCGTTGTCGCTGCTGGAATGACAAAGGCGATGACGGCTGTTGGCGCAGCGGTCGCCGGCGACAGGGAAGGGGTCAATGGGGAGTCTGCCGGCAGAGTAACCGGCAAAGGGACAGAAGGCGTGGCTGCTCCGGTTGTGGGGGTCGCCGCCGTTACTATCCCGACCGCCGCAGTCGCCGCCGTGGTTGCCGGCAAACGGGTTGGTTCATTTGCCGGCAGCGATGGCGTGGGCGTAATCGTAATAGTCGCTGGCGTGGCCGTGGGCGGCGATTGCACCATCACACTTACCTGCTGCTGTAGCTCGCCGCCGGCGTGCGTGATACGCAGCGTGTACGTCTGCGCCTGCGCCGGGCACACCTGGCGCGCGCCCACACCTTCCACGCCTGCGCCATCCAGGTAAACGGCCGTCGCGTAATCTACCTGCCAATGCAGCACGGTGCAACTGCCGGCATTGACCGTCGTTGCTTCTACCCAAAAGTCAACCTGCGGCGCTGGCGCGACGGTTGGCGGCGGCAAAGTGGCCGTTGGCGGCGCAGGCGTAGCCGTAGCCGCAGGCGCGTTACAAACTGCATCAAAGGAAACAACAGGCGGCGCAATTGCTTCCGTAACGGAGCCTGGCCCCCAAGACCAACCTTCGATAGCCCCATCCGTAACCGGATAAATGCCGGCCCCCCCTAACGAATACTGCCATGCCCCATTTACCTGATGCCAGTACGACCAGTATTGGCATTCTGCACCCTGGCAGTGACAAAAGCAATCGTTGGCCGGGCAGCCCGTGCCTTGAATAGCGCACACTGCCGCCCCCATGCCGCTGGCATCAATAGCCACATCCAGGCCAGCTCGCACCAACACGTCATAGCCCGTAATCTGCGGTTCTGCGAAGGCCACACAGCGTGTTTCCACCTGCCCATCTCCATAGCGGATGACCAGCGCCGCCTGGTTAGACGACTGCGCCCACAGTCGCGGCGGCAGCGCCAGCAATATGAGCAGACCGAGCAGTAAGAAATGCTTAATCTTGGAATTCATGGAATACTGTGGGCAAAAACAGGTCAGGATACGGCCAGGCCTGCGCTGCCAGCAACAGAATGGCGTCTGTCGTAGAAAATGGGTCATCATTTGCCCCCAGAAAGTCAGGCCAGCAGCCGCTGGGAGCCTGCATCCCCATAACAGCATCGGCGGCATTTCTCAGCCGGCCACTCGCCACCTGGCTCCACGCCGGATCAAACGGGTCCAAACCCAGGGCAGCTATGCCCTGTACGACTTCCGCCGTTGTGTTGGGGCTGGCGATATCGCCATACCCCCAACCCCCATCAGCCAACTGCGTGTGGTGGAGGTGAGTCAGCGCTAATGGGGGCGCCTGATATCCCAGCCGGCCCAATGATTGCAAGGCAATGCCATTGTCATCCGGGCTGCCCCAGTTGCCTGCGGTCTGCGCCATTTGCAGAAAAGTGATGGCGGCGGGGACAGGCCGTTGTTTGGCCGCCGCCAGGCCCAGCAGCGCTTCTGCATGATTGAATATACCAAAGCTGGTATCGTCATACTCTCCTGTGGGCGAAAGATAATGGGTAAGGCTGAAGGGCAGGTTGTAGCCGGCAAAATCATCTACATCGCCGCCGCCCGCCACGACGCCTTGCATAATGATGCCCACGCGTCCACCGCGCCCGCCGCTCAGATAAGCAGGGGTCAAATCAGCCAGGGCTTGCAGGGGGGTGATGCCGGCAGGCGTAACATAATCCAGCGGGTCATAACCTAAAGCGACTATGGCCTGGATGGCCCGCGATGTGCCGGCAGCGGTGACCCCATTGCCCACAAACTGCTCCCAGCCGCCCGTGTCTGCGTCTTGCAGCGATGCCAGACAGGCCAGACCGAGACGGGCGGACTCATAGCGCGCGGGCAGAGGATAGGGGCGGCCCGTTATGCCGGGAACTGCCTGCACGGTGGCGAAGAAATCATCAAAGGGACCTGCGCCAAAGTCGGATTGGAACGCGCCTGTCGTTCCCTGGTAGCGAAACAGGGCGTCCAGAGGCGTACCGCCGCCAGCGTCCCAGGGGCCGCCTGGCGTATAAAAATCTTCGCCCAGGGCGCTCAGCGCTTGCAGCGCCAGGGCTGTGCTGTTGGCGTTTTCGGGCAGGCCCGCCGCGTAGGCAAAGCCCCCTGTGGTTAGTTGGGTGCGGGAAAGGAAGGCGGCAGCGCGCACCAGGCTGTGGTCGTCTGGAGAAATGCCGGCAGCCAGCAAAGCCATTACCGCCAGGGCAGTGGCGTCTGTATTGCCCAACGTGTCGTACCCATCGTCCCAGGAGCCGTCCAGATCGCCGCCGCTGGTTTGCCGGTCTAACAGCCATTGGGCGGCGGATGCCGGCACATCCTCCCGCACAGCCGCCACACCCAACATAGCCAGGGATTGGTTATAGGGATCAGATACGTGGTATTGTCCGGTGGGTGACAGGTGTTGGGTCAGGCTAATGACAAAGTTGTATCCGGCAAAATCGCGCGGGTTTTGGGCGGCGGCGGTGAGGGCTAACAAGAGTTTGCCGGCATTCCCCCCATTATCCGCCGCATAATCAGCCACATCCGCAGCATGATCGCCCAAATAGCCAATGGGACTATGCCGCTGCCCAGGGCCAGGTAACGCTACGTCCACCCCGCCGCTGGCAATAGCCAACACCGCATCCACCGTCCCGCCCACCGTTGAAGGCTGCCTATCCGCCCCGCTGCTAAAACTGGTATAACCGCCGTCACGATTCTGCCGCGTGGTAATCAACCAGTTGATAGCCGCCGCTGCCGCCTCTGGCTGCGTAGTCAGTTGGGGCGCAGCCAACGCATCTGGCCTCTCCTCCGCCACTGCTGTGGCCCGCACCACGCCCGTCGCCAATAGGAAGCCTGCCAGGATAACCAGGAGTAAAGTCGTCGTCTGCTTCATGGCTATGATCTCCTCAATGCGTAGCCTGTCACGCGCGCCGCTGCGCTAAACGCAGGGCAATTTTCCATTTCGACAGATCGTAGATAGGGGAGAAACAAAAACCCGATGCTGGCGGCTGCGTTTGCAGCCGCCAGCATCGGGTTAAGGAACCGCTGCGGGATTGGAAATCGCTAACGTTGTGTTCCCAACCCTTACCCACGAGAGTCGTCACGATTCCAGGCGGGCGACCTGACTTGGCGGGCGGGTCACAGTTGACCAACCAGCCTTACAGTTGCGGGGACAGCGCTGGACTCGCCATCTACCGATGGCCCACCAGCTTCGCCATTACGTCCTGCCATCCGGGGCAAAGGACACCTGAAATCTGCTGTTAAAGTAATGAGACAATGCCAGTGTAACACCACCGCCGCCTCTGGTCAAACGGAAGCTAAAATCCAGATCCCTGGAGGATAGGTTACATTTGCCGTTTCTGGGGTGCGATCTCCCTCTCTCCTTCTCCCTTTAGATAGAGCAGCAATTTGTGGGCATGGGTCAAAACTCTGAAAAGATAGCGCGATTGAGAAATCGCGCCTTGACACATCGTAGCCGCGATTTCTCAATCGCGCCGCTGGTACACGATTAGGAAACTGCAACAACGGGTACGCGCAGATGGCGCTGTGTTTTATTCACCATCACAGATACGCATGTTTACGCACGAAAACGGGCGATACCCGTATACGAAGTCGAAGCTGCGTACCTTATAACCCAGCATATCCCCGACGAAAATCCAACCATCTTCTTCATCCCAGACCAGCGACACGAGGCGACTGCCTGGCACCGGCGTCGTGTTTAAGACAGTCTGTGTCAAACTGTCAACGACCTGGATGGCGTTGGCGTTTACGATGATGAGTACGCGGCCATCGGCCGATAATGCCATCTGGCGAGGCTCATCCCCCACAGGGAAAGACGCCGCCACTTGCCATAAGACCAGGTCTATGACCTGAACCCGGTCCACTTGCGTCTGGCTGAGGAAAGCATAGCGACCATCTGGGCTGAAAACAACGTCCTGCGTGTAATACCCGCCAATGTATAGTTCTGTCCAGGTGGCATCACCATTGTAGCGCCATAACCGGTCAAATGCCGGCACATATAACGTACCATCGGGCGCATGCGCCGGCTGGCCTGGTCTATCCAGCACATGCCACTGCGGACTCACCTGACCAGTGATCAGGTCAACTCGATCAACCCCGCCGCTGTCATACCCGGTCACATAAGCTATGGTGCCATCTGGACTCAGGGCCACCATTTCCGCGTCCATCAAGCCCGTAAACGTTTGCTGCACCTGCCGCGTAGCCACATCAACCACCACCAGGGAATCAGCGCTGTCGTGCGCCGTATAAAGCAGGCTACCATCGCCGTTAAAGGCTACCCCCTTCGGCTCATCACCTGTGGCAATAAGAGGCGCGACGGGCCATATGGTAGCTGGATTCAGCAAAGTTACCCTGTCCTGCCAGCGATTAGACACGGCTAACAGGCTATTGTCTGGCGACATAGCCAGGCCCATCGGAGTGTAACTGGTAAATGATTGCGGACGGGCAACCAGCGTCATCGGACCCAGTGCCGTGGCCGTGGAAAACGAGACCATCATCTCTGCCTCCAGCCCGTTGCCGGCAATATCCCGCACCCCAGAACTGATGTGCATCGCGTAAGTGATGCCTGGCTCCAGCCAGGTATCCGGCTCAAACCAGATCAAATTATTCTCAGGGCCTATATTTAATGCGCCATTGACCGTCACGCCTCCGTGGCTCAACCACACCGTTTGCTCACTGACCGTCGCCCGGTCAACCGCTTCCGAGAGATTGACGATCACCGATGTATATAACGGCACATCGTTTTGCCCATCACCAGGCATCACCTGAGTTACCTGCGGCGGCGTGACGTCCGACAGGTTGGCATGCTCATAGACCAACAGGGAGGCTGAGCCTACGTTGGCCACGTAAACGCGCTGCCCATCGGGACTGAGAGCCAGACCGTAGGCAGCGCCAGGATAGTCATGCTGGCTGAGAAGCGTGCCCGTGCGCCAGTGGAAGAGGTAGACGCCATCATCCTTGTTGCTGACATAAAGGGTCTCGCCGTCGGGGCTGAGTTCGAGCCAGGTGGGGGTGTCGCCCGCGGGAATGCGGGCCAGTACCGTCTGCAAGCGGGTATCAACGGCGATAAGTTCGTGCGTCGAAGCGGAGGCCAACCAGACCTGGTCGTCGCCAGCAGTCACGACCACATCCTGCAAGCTCCAGGCGAACTCATCCATCAGATTGACCAGGTGGCCATCGCTGGCGTCCAGGGTAGACAGGGTATTGGCAAAGGTGACGTACAGGCGCTGTCCATCTGGACTGAGAGCGATGCCGTGGGCGTTGTTGTCTGCAGCGGCGACGCCATTGACAGGCCAGCGGGCGACCTCTTGATGCGTCAGCGTGTCAATGAGGGAGATGTCTCCGCTGTTTTCGTTGACCACGTAGAGCAGGGGCTGGTCGGGATGGTGCAAGGCAGTGTAGGGTCCCTCCCCCACAGGGATGCCTTGCAGCCCGCTGGTCTGCGCGTCCATGTCAATGGGCGTCTCCGTCGCCAGGTCTATCACCGCCACATCATTGAGCGTCGGGCGCAGGACGTAGGCTAAAGTGCTGGCGGGATTGACGACAGCCTGGGTAATTGCCCCTTCCAGGTCTATCCAACGGCTGTCCCAACTGCCCGTATCAACGAAATAGAGCATACCCCCGTAATTGGCTGCCAGCACGCGGCTGCCGTCAGGCGTGGCCGCCACGCCGCTGAGGTTGCTGCCCACAGAGGGCGTCGCCCACAAGCCCAGCCGGGCTGGCGCGGGCGTGACGGCGGTGGTAAAGGTGGCGCTGGCGGCTGCTGTCAGGTAATTGCCTGCCAGATCCCGCAGCCCGGCGCTGACGGACAGCGTGTAGGGGATGCCGGGTTCCAGCCAGTTGGCCGGTTGCAGCCAGATGGATTGATTGTCACTGCCAGTATGCAAAGTACCGCTCAGAACGCCGCTGTCGCCAACCAATTGCACCGTCTGTTCGTTAATGGTTGACAGCTCAATCGCCTCCGATAGGCGGACATGAACTGGGGCATACAGGGGCGTTTCTGTTTGTCCGTCATCCGGTTGGAGCGTGATTACCTGCGGCGGCGTGACGTCCGACATATTGGCATGCTCATAGACCAACAGGGAGGCTGAGCCTACGTTAGCCACGTAAACGCGCTGTCCATCGGGACTGAGGGCCAGACCGTAGGCAGCGCCAGGATAGTCATGCTGGCTGAGAAGCGTGCCCGTGCGCCAGTGGAAGAGGTAGACGCCATCATCCTTGTTGCTGACATAAAGGGTCTCGCCGTCGGGGCTGAGTTCGAGCCAGGTGGGGGTGTCGCCCGCGGGAATGCGGGCCAGTACCGTCTGCAAGCGGGTATCAACGGCGATAAGTTCGTGCGTCGAAGCGGAGGCCAACCAGACCTGGTCGTCGCCAGCAGTCACGACCACATCCTGCAAGCTCCAGGCGAACTCATCCATCAGATTGACCAGGTGGCCATCGCTGGCGTCCAGGGTAGACAGGGTATTGGCAAAGGTGACGTACAGGCGCTGTCCATCTGGACTGAGAGCGATGCCGTGGGCGTTGTTGTCTGCAGCGGCGACGCCATTGACAGGCCAGCGGGCGACCTCTTGATGCGTCAGCGTGTCAATGAGGGAGATGTCTCCGCTGTTTTCGTTGACCACGTAGAGCAGGGGCTGGTCGGGATGGTGCAAGGCAGTGTAGGGTCCCTCCCCCACAGGGATGCCTTGCAGCCCGCTGGTCTGCGCGTCCATGTCAATGGGCGTCTCCGTCGCCAGGTCTATCACCGCCACATCATTGAGCGTCGGGCGCAGGACGTAGGCTAAAGTGCTGGCGGGATTGACGACAGCCTGGGTAATTGCCCCTTCCAGGTCTATCCAACGGCTGTCCCAACTGCCCGTATCAACGAAATAGAGCATACCCCCGTAATTGGCTGCCAGCACGCGGCTGCCGTCAGGCGTGGCCGCCACGCCGCTGAGGTTGCTGCCCACAGAGGGCGTCGCCCACAAGCCCAGCCGGGCTGGCGCGGGCGTGACGGCGGTGGTGAAGGTGGCGCTGGCGGCTGCCGCCAGGTAATTGCCTGCCAGATCCCGCAGCCCGGCGCTAACGGACAGCGTGTAGGGGATGCCGGGCTCCAGCCAGTTGGCCGGTTGCAGCCAGATGGATTGATTGTCATGGCTAATGCTTAGCGTGCTGCTAACGACAATGTTGTTTTGGGTCAACTGGACGCTTTCATCGTTAACCGTGGCGCAGTCAATGGCTTCTGACAGGGCAATACGCATAGGTCCGTAAAGGGGTACGGCTTCTTGTCCATCACCTGGTTGTATTTGCCCGACCTGAGGGGGGATGACGTCTTCTGGATCAGCCAGGCTAAAGACCCATAATTTGCTGGTCTGGTTTTTCTCCAGAGCCGCAATAGTGCGTCCGTCGGCGCTAATGCTTATCGCCCCGACATGCCCCGAACCAGAGACCGATATGGGTAAATGAGCCATAACCTGAAGTGTGACCGCATCCATGCCGGCGATGCTGTTGGTAGTTTGTCCGGTGACGTATATGAATCGGCCATCTGGGCTGTAGGCAACGTGCTCTGGCTGATCTTCCCAGGGCAAATCAATTACTTTTCGGCCTACAATCAGGTCGAAGACCTGGAGAATTTGCCGCTCCATGTCGGGGACAATGGCCTGTCGTCCATCAGGTGAAAGGGTCACTTCTTTGACGGATCCGTAGGCGGCGGACAGTACCTTTTTCTGAACCCACAAATCAGCGTCAACGATGACCAGGGCCTGGTTGGTGGTGAAGTAGATCAGTCTATCGTCAGGGCTAACGGCGATGTCTTGTGGCGTTTGGTCCAGGAACATCGTGCGGGTGACCTGACCGAAGCTGGCGCTGTTGGGGTCTGCGTCTAGTTGGTGCAAGGCGGCAGGATCGCCGATGTCGGTGACGTAGAGGATGGTTCCCGCATGGTTGAGGGTGAGTTGGTACGGTTCATTTAGCCCGGCGGTTGTGGTCAATATCTCTCCGTCTGCCAGACGCAATACCTGTACGTTGTGGGCATCGAAGTTGAGGACATAGGCTAGCGCGCTGTCCGGCGAGAAAGCAACGTCCAGTGGGGCGTCATCTACGTCATAAGTATTGAGCACGTCCCAGGTGGCGACGTCATAGAGGGAAACGGTGTCATCAAACTGATTGGCTACCAGGGCGCGGTCGCCGCCGGCATTAAATACAATTCCTTCGGGATCATTGCCCGTGATGCGTTCAGCCACCAGGCTGTGGTGTTGGGGGGCAGGTTCGGTGTGGATGGTGAAGGTGTGTGAAATGGCGCTGCCGGGCAGACCTAAGGAATTGCCGGCAAGGTCGCGTACATCGCCGCTGACGTATAAGGTGTAAGTGTCGCCGGCGGTGAAAGGCTGCCAGGGAACGAAGGCAGCTTCCTGACCGTCGCTGCTGACGCCGACGCGCCCATCTATGTAGTACCCGTGGGCAGTCTTGACCCATAGGGTGTGCCTGGTGATGCTGCCAGGGGCAATGGGTTCATTGAAACGGGCCACAACCGGACTGATGGGCGTATTGAGGGCGCCGTCTGGTAGAAGCTGAATGATTTGTGGCGCGGAAACATCCTGACTATCGCTGACGGTGAAGCTGACGTTAAAGGTAGTGGTGATCGGTTGGCCTACCGTGTCAGCTTTGATGTCTAAAATGTCGCCGCTGAGGGTGAGTTGGTACTGCCCCTGCGCCAGGGGGGCGGTGGGGCGGAAAAGCAGTTCGCGGTTGCCACCCCATTCCCAAATGCCGGCACTGGGGTCGGCAGCGCCGCTGGCTTGCAGGGTAAAGGTAGTCTGGTCCACGGTGGCGCGATCAATCGGGGCGTTGAAACGAATGGCAATGCCGCTGTTAGAGGGAATGGCGCCGTTGGCAGGGTCTGGCAGCATACCCACCACCTGGGGGGCGGTTGTGGCTTCGCCATCTATGAGATAAGCGAAGCCGCCGCCGGTGTCCAGCCAGGTTGCCAGTTTGAAATACTCTGCGGCGGTGAGCAGGGTGGTATGATCGCTGTTAGCGTTGATTGCGTCAAGGCGCGCCTGGTGCAGCGCATTGTCGGGGGCATTGCCCGTGAGCAACTGGAAGAGGAAGCTCTGTCTTGCCTCGCCGTTTTGAATATATTGTTCTGGTATCCGTTCGGGGATGGTTTCCATCAGGGCGGCGAATGTGACCCTGTCGCCGCGCAGATTTAAGCTGCCTGCGGGGTTATCGCCCGTGTGACATGCCTGGCAGCGGTTCTGGAATACGGGCAGGATATGGTCTACAAAGGTGTAGACTTCGCCGCGGGTGCGCAGGTCGGTCGCTGCCGGCAGGGGGGCGATGTCGCGGGGCACGTAGGGGAAGGCTCCTTCATGACATCCGGCGCAAGAACGTACTTCGCCTGGCTGCACCAGACTCCACACCCGTTCATGCACAATGGCGGCCCCATTGTGCCCGATCAAGTCCCAGGCGGTTGGGTTCTGAGCCAGGGTGGTGAAGATAGCCGTGCCGGATTCACCGAGGGCGGCGACGCCGAGCACCTGCACGGGTTCAAAAAGGGAGACGCCAGCTAAAATATCTTCGTTGGCGTCGCGCCGGGTCACGCTTTGGTATACGCGCAGTCCAGCCAGTTGGGCCAGGTCTAAATGGAACGGGTAGTTGGGGTCGCCTTCTGGAGATTGATCGTCAGGTTGGTTGGAGTCGCCACGCAGACTAATGTCACGCACGACGAATGTGCCCCAATTGCGCTCCATATCTACTTTTTCTGGTTGGGCAGGGGGCAAGCGGCGCGCCCGCACGGGGATGGGAGATAGGTCGTTAGCGGCAGGATCGTCGTACAGGAGAACAGGCTCTTGTTCGTCTATGGCGCGTAGGATGCGGACTCGCTGCAGCGTGGGAGTGGCGTCAACGGCGATCTGAATCAGGTGAGTGCCGGCATTTAGCTCCACGTCAATCCGGAAACTGTGCGTCAGGCTGCGAACCAGTTCCCCATTAAGGCTTTGCGTCAGGCGTCCAGGGTACTCATCGCCATCAATCATGACCCACAGGTCATCGTCATTTCCTTCGCTGTTGTGGTCCGCGCTGCCTGTGATTTCGATATAGATACGACCCGGCTCAGCCAGTTCCAGGTTGTAGACGCGGAAGAAGTAGTTTGTACCCGGCCCGTGCGCCGTAGAGACAGCCGGATCATCGAGTAAGACCTGCTCCTCACTCCAGGGCATCGTATATAGACCAAACTGCGCCTGGAATGTATCCGTAATGGCGGAGTAGCTGTAGACAAGCTCGTTGCTTGCCAACGGATGGGGCGTACGATAAAGGCCCTCCGGGCCAATGTAAAGCGGGGCCGGCAGATCGGCCACATCCCCACCGCGATTATCAAAAATACCCATTTTGCCTGGCAACTGCTCAAGCGTGGTAAAAATACCAACCATCTGACCGTCTGACAATTGCCGCCGCTCAATGCCAATAACATTTTCCGGCGGGAAGAAAGTTGGGGAAAAGCCGCCATAAGAAACCAGCCCGCCGGCGCCATCCTGGTTCATCTCCCAAACGGTGTATCGGCTGCGCTGGAAGGTCAAATAATCCCACCGGTCGAAGGAAACACGACCATCTGTGAAAACCTGCGGATTGATGTTCGCGCTGGGGTTTGGCTCCACCAGGCGCAACTCCGTGCTATCAGCTTTGATGGTGAAAAGTTGGGTGGTGACCACGGCGGGAAAAGAACGCGCCTGGCGTACCTGGAGCCGGTCGCTGGCAAAAATGATCCGCCCATCGGGCAGGTATTCCGGGTCCTGGTCATTGATCTGGGCAAAGGGTGGGTCAAAGGTAATTTGATGCAGGTTGCTGCCATCCACATTCATTTCCCAGATATGCCAGGTGTCGTCAGCATTCTGGCGCATCGAAAAGAGTACGCGCTGACCGTCCCAGGAGACTTCCGGATCCATGATGCCGCCGCCAGCCACAGCCACATCGGTCAGGGGAATGAGGTCGCCGCCAGGAGTCACGGGAGTGAGCAGATACAGGTCGCTGATGACCGCAGGCGGGTTGCCAAAGACAGCGCCCATGCCCTGGTTGGGATCTGGTACTTCTTTGATGAAGATCAAGGCATCAGGCCGGGCCACGTCATCTGGCGGGACGTTGACAATGAAGGTAATCGTCTGGGAAGCGCCCGGGTTGTCTGGCACATGGTGCAGAGCATCTACGAGTTGCGCTGTCAGGGTGTGCGGGCCATTGGACAAATCATTGAGGCGCAGAGTGTCGCTGCTAATCCAGGTGGCCTGGGCGGCGGGCTGAAATCCCATGTGCACAGTCTGTTGCCCAAACTGGGTCGGATCATCTCCATTGAAGAACAGGAAGGGCTCAGGGTTATCGTCCAGGTAGAACTGAATGTGTGATTCACCATAGGGGCCGATTTCATGGTTGCTGGCGGCAAACGTGACGGCCACATGGTTGGCGGTCAGTTCGGCGCCATCAAGTGGGCTGAGCAGATTGACAACGGGGGCGTCAATGGGCGTTGGCGTGGGGGAGATAGTGGGGGTGGGCGGGATGGTCGGCGTGGGGGTGTTGGGGTCTTCGGTGGGGGATGGCGTGGGAGTGGGCGTGCCCTCAGGCGGGTCGAGGTTAAGAAGCCAGATATGGTTTCTTTGACCGGTGTCCGGGAACTGGACGTAAATGATGATTTGTGAGCCATCTGGATTCCAGTCGTTGTCGGAAACGATGGCTCGATACCCTCTGTAGTCGGGATGGTCGGGATCGTTAAAGAAGGTGAGGCGCTGTTGGTTGCCGCCGTCTGTGCCCATGAGCCAGAGGTCAAGCTGGAGATTATCGTTGATGTCGGGGATGTTGTTTTCGGGTACGCCGTAGGGCTGAGAGGAAGCCCAGACGTAAACGTCGTTAAAGGGGGAAAGATGGGCGTGTTCGTCCCACGCCGCAGGTTCGTCGTTGACGCCAGAGGTGGCGTTTAGAGACGTGATTTCCGTGGGATTGGAGAAATCCATGCGGCAAATGTCAGCGCTGACGTCTTCCATGTCGTCGTATGGCGTACAGGAGAAGTAGAGCCAGTTGTCGTCCAGACCAAAGCCATGCGTTTCCAGGTAAACAGGATTTACGCCTGGGTTGTAATAGGCGACATTCTGTAGATGGGGTTGCGGGAGGATGACAAAATCAGCCACAGCCAGGCCGTTATCTCCATAGACGTGGTGGGGGTCTCCGTCTGGCAGGGCGCCTTCGATGTTGCTCCAGAATAACTGGGCGCCATCATGGCTGAAATGGGGGTGTAGAGAGCCTGACGTGAGTTCAGGATGGACGTTGGTCAGGGGATAAAAAGTGTCTTCTTGTTTGTCCCATATCCACAAGTCGTTGTAACGGCCCATGCCAGGTTCGCTGTTGACGCCGCCAATCGTGCCGGCATGTTCTGCCTTCTCGACCTGGAACACCAGGTAGCGCCCGCCCGGATGCATCTCTGGGTTGCCTTGATGGTTGTTGGGTAGTTCAGGGCGATCGCAGGTAATGCACAATTCGTTGGAACCGTCTGGGTTCATAGACCAGACGTCGTACAAATCATCTGCGCCGCGCCGGTCGAAGTAAATGGCGGCCCCATCGGGTGACCAGTCTACCCGCCCGCCATCGTTGGTGATCTGGACCAGGCTGACGCGGACGTAATCGGCGCTAAAGCCGGTCGCCCCCGCGCCGGGTACGGAGGATAATAGCAGCAGGGGCGTCAACACCATGGCGGCAGCCGCCAAGGCCAGCCAGAAGGCAATCATATGACGCAGTGAAAACGCGGGTTTGCTGGCTAACATTTGTACCTCCCATGGGGCTGTCTACATTTCTACCTGGAGCAACATTGCAACCAAATGGCATCTTGCATGGTTTGCAACTTTCTTGAGATCTCATTGACGAAGGCAGCGACACAAACAAGTTCAGGTAATAGGAATGCAACTGCATCGGCTCAACCCTGGACGCGCCCGCGCTGCAGCAAACTGGCGGCATCGCGCCTCCCGGCAGCATCCACTTGTGGAGTAACACCTCATAAGCCAGCATAATACAAAATTGTAGGTGCGAGAACTAACAAATGTCCAGTATCGCCGGTGACAATTGTCCAGTATTGTGCGTAAGCGGGAAAATGGCCTGGTTTGTATCTACTTATTGCAAAGACGCCCAGGCTTATCGCTTCAGCAAGTTCAGGGCGGGTTCTGAGTATTACCGCAGGCTTGTCCTGCGCATTGTGAAGGAACGGCGCGCGTCACGCCCACTTTCGGGCGCTGCCGAAGGGGAACTTTCAGGCGAAACCTGCCCTGAGCCTGGTCGAAGGGATGTGCGGCATGGCTTACAACTTGAAGCGCTGGCTCAACCTGACGGATCCCACCTACAAAACGCGACCGCGGCGCACGGCGGTCCAGGCAGCGCTGTGCCTGGCTGCCGCCGCCTAAACGGTCAATCCTGGCGTTGCCCCACAGCAATTCTCATTTTGGCTGCTTAACTTGTGGATGAATCGCCGCCAGGGGCGGGGTCATAGAGGGCGAGGGGCGCTGCGCGCCCCTCGCCCTCGACTGAAAGCCCCCTTCCCCCTGGGGGGAAGGGGGTTGGGGGATGGGGGGTTTTCCTGAC
>CAZDSN010000017.1:0-9823 GCA_964507675.1 uncultured Ardenticatenaceae bacterium
AACCATGACCACTATTCTGTCAATCTTTGTCAAATGGCAGCAGCCAGACCTGACCATCGCCTGCATCCAGGCTCTGCACCAGATGGATCATCCAGACCTGGACGTCTTAATAATTGACAACGGCTCTGGCGACGGCTCTGCTGCCCAACTGGTCGCCGCCCTACCCCATGATCGTCACCTGGCCCTGCCAGACAATAAAGGCTTTGCCGGCGGTTTCAACACGGGCCTGCGCCTGGCACTGGCGGAAAAGTTCGACTATGCCCTTATCCTGAACAACGACGCTTTCGCCGCTCCCGACATGCTCCGCTGTCTCCTGGCTGAGACCGCCGCCAATGTCGGCCTGCTCGCCCCCAAAATCCTCTACGACAGCCAGCGGGACCGCCTCTGGTTTGGCGGCGCGCGCCAGGACAGGCGGCTGCTAGAAATCCGCGACCGCCGCCAGGATGTTCTCGATGGCCCTGCTTACCAGGCATCTGGCGACGTAGATTACTTGCTGGGAACTTGTTTGCTGGTTAATATGGACGCGGCGCGCCAGGTTGGCTTGCTGGACGAAATCTTCTTCATGTATTATGAAGACCTGGATTGGTCTATTCGTATGCGCCAGGCAGGCTATCGCCTGCGGTTGGTGGCTCCTGCTCGTCTTTACCATCGGGTTGCCGGCAGCAGCGGCGGCAGCGAATCACCATCACGCCGTTATCACCTGGCCCGCAGCAGCGTCATCTTTTTCCGCCGCCATGCCCATCTGGGGCAGCCGTGGGCCATTTTCTTTTACCGCCTGGGCAGCGCCGTCAAGTTATTCACCCGTCTGGCTGTCTCCCGCCAATGGCCTGCCGCTGGCGCCTATCTGCGTGGTCTGCGCGATGGCTGGCAAACGAAGGATGTGGGCAGAAGTGAAGAAAGGTAGCAATGGATAGGCGACAACAGTTGGCGGCCTTGCCGGGCTGGCTCAGCAAAAGAATCGAAGTGAATCGCATTGAGTCGCTGCGGTTGTTGGAACAGGCGCAGGCCCAAATTCCGCCAGGGGCGCGTGTGCTCGACGCCGGTTCTGGTGAAGGTCGTTACCAACATTACTTCACCCACACCCGCTATACGGGTCTTGACCTGGCCGTGGGCGATACAGCCTGGGATTACACCGGTTTAGACGTGATGGGGGATTTGCGCTGGCTGCCTTTTCCCGACAACGCTTTTGACGCCGCTGTCTGCATTCAAACCATGGAACACGTCAACGAACCCATGCGCGTGATCAACGAGATTGGCCGCGTTCTCAAACCGGGCGGGCGTTTTTACCTGTCCGCCCCCATGTCGTGGCACCAACATCAGAAACCCCATGACTATTTCCGCTACACGTCATTTGGCTTTGCCTATTTATTAGAACAAAGTGGAATGGAAGTAGTCGAGATGCGTCCCATGGGCGGATATTTCTGGTTCCTCTCTTTCAACCTGCAAATGATGCATTATTGGTTGTTCCCCAAACCCCGATCCGCCTGGCTGCGCTGGCTGCAACTGCCCTTCAAACTGGTCACCCAGTTCGTCTTTTTCCTGCTGCTGCCGCTTCTCTTTTACTATCTGGATCGGCTGGATAAAGTGAAAGACCACACGTTAGGCTGGGTCTGTATTGGTCAAAAACGGGGTAGCGCCAATCCTCATCCCACAGACTTGCCGTCGCCTGTGCGGCCGGCATGAACAGTTTGCAGCGATTAGCCAGCAACACCATCCTGGCTTTCATCAGCAACATCGTGGTCAAGGCCAGCAGCGCCCTGCTCTTCATCCTGGTAGGGCGTCGCCTGGGGCCAGCCGAAGCAGGCGTCTTTAATCTGGGCGTCACTTACTTCACCATAGCCCTGGCGTTGTCCGCCTGGGGGCTGCATGAACTAATTGTGCGCGAAGTCGCCCCACGAAGGGAAGAGAGCAAGCAGTATCTGCTGCATTATCTGGCCGTGCGGCTGCTGTTGGCCTTGGGGACATATGGGCTGGTGCTGCTCTGGCTGCGCCTAAACCTGCCATACACGGCGCATACCAAACAGGTTATCCTCGTCTTCGCTCTGGCCATGTTTCCCGAAGCAGTTTTTACGCTGCTGCAAGGGCTGTTCGCCGCGCATGAACGGCTGCTGCCGCCGATGCTGGCAGCCCTGGTCAATGGCGGCGTCAAGTCAGGCATCGGCTTGTGGGTCTTAACTCACCATGGGGATGCTCTGGGACTGGCCTGGGCCATTGTGGCCGGAAGTGCGGTGAGTCTGTTGGTCTTTATACCCGCACTGCGCCACCTTTTCCGCCAGACTGCGCCGCAGCGCGTTCACTTCAGTCGTCAGTTTGCCTTCAGCCAACTCCGCCTCACTCCCGGCTTCGTCGTCATTGGCATCTTTACCACTATTGACTACCAACTAGACGCTCTCCTTATCTCCTTATTCCTTAGCGAAGCGGAACTAGGCTGGTATGGTGCGGCACAAACCGTCATGCTTGCCTTCTGGATGATGCCCACTGCCTTGCGTACCGCCCTTTATCCACTGATGGCTCGCTACTACTACGAAGCGCCTGAGCGATTGCCGGCCCTGTATCGCCGCGCCAACCGGTATATTTTGCTGGGGATGCTGCCGGTTTGTGCCGGCATCACCCTCATCGCCCCCAACATTATCCGCCTCATCTTTGCCGACGGCTTTGCCCCTGCCGTGCCCGCCCTCCAGGTCATCATCTGGGCCGTCATTTCATCCTTCCTCATGGTTCCCAGCGCCCGCCTGCTGCTCGTGGCCAACCGCCAGAGCGACGCCGGCTGGATGACGGCTTTGAGCATGGTCGCTAACTTGCTGCTCAATCTCTGGCTCATTCCTCGCTGGGGCATCACTGGCGCCGCCGCCGCCCGCGTCCTGGCGACCACCTTTTTCTTCATCGCTATCTACGCTTACGTGCAACGCCACCTGCTGCGCGACAGTTTGCTACCCCTGCTACCCCGTCCTCTTCTGGCAACCTTGCTCATGACCGCTGCCGTTTGGCCGCTGCGCCATTTGTGGGTGGTGTGGCCAATCATGGTGGGCATGCTCGTCTACACCCTCGCCATCTTCCTCCTGCGCGCCATCCCCCCTGAAGACCAACGCCTCCTGCGCCAACTCCTTCTACCGAAGAGCCTGTTAAGAAGGTAAGGGGCTAACTGGCGCCGCCCCCATAGAGTACCCGGCCTCCTATTCTGGACACATAAACCGGGCAATTGCGCTACAATACGCGGTCATATGAACGAAAAATCCACCCAACCACACAAACTGCTCGTCATCGGGCTGGATGGCGCGCCCTATCCGCTGATTCAGGCATGGAGCGCAGCAGGGTATTTACCCAACCTGGCCCATCTCATCGCCAATGGCAGTTTTGGCGTGCTGCGCTCCACCATCCCCGTCCACTCTCCCACCGCCTGGGCTTCCTTCATCACAGGTCTCAATCCGGGCAAGCATGGCGTCTTTGATTTTGTGCGGCGGGAAGCGGGCAGCTACCATCTGCGCTATTTGCGCGCCAATCAAATTGAAGGGACTTCCCTTTGGCGTCTGCTCAGCCAGCATGGTTATCAGGTGGGCGTTATGAACGTGCCCATGACGTATCCGCCAGAACCAGTGAACGGTTTTCTCATCTCCGGTCTGGGCACACCTAGCTACGTCGCCTACACCTATCCGCCGGAGCTGAGCGGGCTTTTGCACGAGCAGGGGTATCGCGTCAATAAGGATGAGTTCTACCAGCCAGGTCATGAAGATGAGTGGCTGGCAGACATTTATGACACCAGCCAACGGCGGGCAGAAATGACTGTGCGGCTGTTGCAAGAGAAGCCGTGGGACTTCTTCATGATAGTGTTTCGTAACACGGACGAAATCTGCCACTTTTTCTGGCGCTACATGGACGAAACCCACCCCGATCACGACCCGGACGCCCCCGCCCGCTTCAAAACAGCAATCCGCGACTATTACCAGCGCGTTGACGGTTGGGTGGGCGACATTCTAGGGACGGCAGGGCCGGATGTAAACGTCGTGATCATGTCCGATCATGGCGCAGGGCCATTGTATAAGGATGTCTTTCTCAATGAATGGCTGTGGCAGCAAGGGTGGCTGCAGTTCCGCGCAGGCAGCCCCGCGCAGCAAGCCAGTCACAGCCTGGCGCGCCGCCTGGGCCTGACGCGCAAAAATATCTCTGACACGCTCACGCGGCTGCATTTGCACCGGGTGGAAGTGCTCATTAAAAAAGCGCTGGGCGACCGCATCCAGGTGCTACCGCGGGATGAACGCCCTGAATTCACCACAGCCATTGCCTGGCCGCAAACCAGTGCCTATAGTTTTGGTTACTACGGCCAGATTTTTATCAATTTGAAAGGACGAGAGCCAGAGGGCATTGTGGCCCCAGGGGCGGAGTATGAGGCGCTACGCCAGGAAATTGCCCAACGACTGCGCCAGTTGGTTGATCCCGCCGACGGGCAGCCTGTGGTAGACCAGATATTTTTTAAGGAAGCGTTGTATCATGGGCCTCATTTAGACGAGGCGCCTGATATTGTTTGCCTGATGCGCGGGTTGACCTACATCACCCGTAAAGGGTATGAGTTTGCTGCTGAACGGGGAGTATTGTTCCGCGCCCCCTATACGCACGAATCGGGCAGCCATCGCCTGGAGGGAATTCTGATCGCTGCCGGGCCGGACATTGCTGCCGGGCAGACGCTGCCTGAGCATCCCATTTACGACCTGACGCCAACGCTGCTGCATTTGCTGCACTGCCCCGTGCCCACAACGATGGACGGCCAGGTAATCACTGAAATATTGGCGTCCCAGTTCCAGGAACAACATCCCATTCAATACAGCGAAGAAACCGGCGATGGGCGAGAGGTCAACGAGGATGCCTGGGATGAGGCAGCGGAAGCGGAGATCACAGAACGGCTGAAGAGTCTGGGCTATTTGAACTAGGATGAGTCGTTGGCGTACGGGTTTTAATGGCGCCACGGGATAGTAAGGTGGGCACATAGGCAGATGCACTAATAAACCAGTTAATCTTCCCGGAAAATGCCAAAATAACCCTGGAAATACTCCAAAAGGATTATTGACGCTGCGCCTGGCAGCAGGTATGCTTGAGCAAAATTTGGCACCATTCTTGTTTTTTGGAGGTAACAATGCGTAAATCTGCAGCTTTAATGGTTCTTATCCTGTTGTTTGTGGGGGCCACCCTGGTGGCCGCCGACACCAATGCACTGCCGGGCAGCGGCTGGACGTCGGGCCAACAGGTACAGAACATCGGTGATAGCAACACCACTATTGTTTTGACCGCTTACAACCAGAACGGCGATTCTTACGACTGCGGTTCACAGACATTGCCTTCGGGCGGTTCTTATACTTACTTACCTGACAGCGACTGTTTGACAATGCCGGCAGGTTTCCTGGGTTCAGCCGTCGTTAGCGCGGATGGGCCTATTGCCGCCGTAGTCAACGTCAACAACAAACCGGCTGATGGCGCTGCTTCGGGCCAATATACAGGCACCAGTGGCAACGATGTCACCACCACCCTCAACTTCCCGCTGGCCAAGAGCGACCACTCTGGCCGCACCACCACCTTCTACATCCAAAACGCCAGCAACAACAATAACAACATCACCGCCACCTTCCTGATCAACAGTACCACCTACGACAAAACGTTTAGCAACGTGCCGCCGAACGCCATGGTGGTTTTGACCCCCGCCGACGCGGGCGTGCCCACAGGCACAGGGAATTTTGGCGGCTTGACAGTTTCGGGCACGCAGCCCCTGGCTGGTAGTTCTTTGGAATATCCCACCAGCGAGACGCTGCCGGCAAACCTGCAAGCCTCGCGTGGTTTTACCCCAGGCGACTACGACACCGAACTCTACTGTCCGCTGCTGCGTAACGCTTACGGCAACAAGAGCGTGACCTCTGGTCTGCAAGTCCAGAACGTGGGCAACACCACCGAGAATATCCGCGTCACCTACACCCTGGTCAGCGACGGCTCCACTGTAGGCCCCATCAGCGTTAACAACGTGGCTCCTGGCGCTTCGGCCAACTTCCTGCAAGCCAATGACCTGGACGCGGGCGACCTGGCCTCGGCCGTCGTCACCACCCAGAGCGGCAATGGTTTGCTGGCCGCAGTTGTGAACGAAAAGGCCTCTGCTTCCGATCCGCAGCGCCTGACCACTTATGCCTGCTTCTCCGGTTCGCTGGCCACCGCCACCATCAGCATGCCGCTGGTGAAGGAAGACTTCGGTGGTTCCGTGGTGAATACCACCGGCGTCCAGGTGCAGAACGTTGGCTCTTCGGCGACGACGGTCACCTTGACCTACTCCTGGAGCGACGCTTCCGGCAGCAACAGCGGCGTGGTTTCCTTCACCCACACGGACTCCATCGCCCCTGGCGCCAGCAAGACGTTCTATCGTGTGGCTAATGGCGGCACAACGAATTTGAATGTGCTGTCCGGCAGTCTATCCACCCTGAACAAAACGAACAGCGGCGTGGTAATTACCAGTAACAACGGGCAACCCGTGGTAGCCATCGCCAATGAATCCTCATTGACGGGCAGTTTGCAGGATACCAAGAACTACGAAGGGTTCAACCTGGCTGACTAATCCCGCCAGCTAATTTTGTTGATTGGTTGAGAGAAGCCACCCCTAAACGGTGGCTTCTCTTTATGTCAGGAAGTTGTGACTCATGACTTTGCCTCGCTTTATCTTGCATTTACACCTTGACCAGAAGCCTCTTGCGCGTGCTGGAAAGACTCGCCAACCTTCCCCAATGCCGGCAAAATGGAAGCAAATGGGAAAGCAGATGCTGCTGCTGGGCGGGCTGCTTCTCTTGTTAGCAGCCTGTGGGCCAATTGATAACGAAGCCACGCCTGCGCCAACAACAGCCAGCGTCACCCCCAGCAATATAGACGAAGCCTACCCGGCCCCCGCCGCCACACCTCTGGCAGGCTATCCGGCGCCGGCGACCGCCGCCGTGATCCCTACCGCCAACCCGTATCCAGGGCCAGACAGCACCCCTGTAGTGTTGGACGCGCCCCGATTTGCTTTTGACGCCATGCTGTACGCCGGCGATACAGTAGTAACAGGGCAATCCCCCCCCAACCTGTCGCTGGCTATCTCTGACGTCACATTCGGTAACGTACCATTGGGTATTGGCATAAGCGATGCCAATGGACGCTTTTCCATTCAAGTGTCGCCGCTGCCGGAAGGGCATCGGGTGGGTATCACCCTGGCTGAATTAGACCCAGGCAAGACGTTTGAAGAGACCGTCCAGGCATTGGCAAAATATCGCGGCGAACAATTTATGAGCATACCCAATATCGGCGTATTCTTCGACACCGCCCTGGTTCAACCGCAGCCCTGATCAAGACCAAACCTCATAGGCCAAAAGACCTGTGAGGTTTTCCCTCATAACAAGTTGCCCAGAATGTGAAATAAAGTACAATGAGGGCCAGCATTGCAATCAGCAATGCTCTTTTTGTGTGACTTTGGCAGTTACCATTTACGCCCTCTGCGGTTAGTAGTTACGACAAAAGTAGTAAATAGGGAAAATGATGATTCAAACAAAAACCAAGCTGATTACACCTTACGGTGGAAAGCTCGTGAACCTGCTTGTGCCGCCCGAAGAAGCGGCGGAACTCGCCGACTATGCCAAACGGCTGCCTTCTGTGCGCCTGTCTGAACGGGCCACTTGCGACCTGGAACTATTGGCGGTTGGGGCTTTTTCGCCTCTGGATCGCTTCATGGGCGAAGCCGATCACCAGCGCGTATTGGACGAAATGCGCCTGACCAGCGGCCACGTCTTCCCCATGCCCATCACCCTGCCGGTTGGCCCCGAACTTAATTTCAAGGCAGGCGACGATGTGGCGCTGCGCGACGTGCGCAATGAGCTGCTGGCCATCATGACGGTTGAGGAAATTTACAAGTGGGATCGGGAAGAGGTTTCCTTGAAGGCCTTTGGTTCGCTGGATTTGCGCCATCCCATCGTGGCTGAAATGCACAACTGGGGACCGTACAATATATCAGGTCCGCTGAAGGTGCTGCAATTGCCGGCCAACTATGATTTCAAATCGCTGCGCCTGACGCCAGCGCAGACGCGAGCCAAACTGGAAACGTTTGGTCACCAAAATGTGGTCGCTTTCCAGACACGCAACCCACTGCACCGCGTGCATGAAGAACTGACCAAGCGGGCGTCTCAGGAAGTGGACGGCGTGCTGCTGCTGCATCCCGTAGTAGGCATGACCAAGCCCGGCGATGTTGACCACTACACCCGCGTGCGTACCTACAAGGCGCTGGCCAACCACTACTACGACCCAGACCGCATTTTGTTGTCGCTGCTGCCTCTGGCTATGCGGATGGGCGGCCCGCGTGAGGCGTTATGGCATGCCATTATTCGGCGCAACTATGGCGCAAACCACTTGATTGTGGGCCGGGACCATGCAGGTCCGGGCAAGGACTCTCAGGGCAAACCATTTTATGGGCCCTACGACGCGCAGACGTTGGTGGAGCAATACAGCGCAGAAATTGGCGTTAAGGTACTGCCTTTCCGTATGTTGGTCTATCTGCCTGATGAAGCGCGGTATGAGGAAGAGACGAAAGTGCCGGCAGATACCCGCATCGCCTCCATCTCCGGCACCCAGGTACGGGAAGATTATCTACAAAAAGGCCGGCAGCTCCCCGGCTGGTTCACTCGCCCCGAAGTAGCCCAAATCCTGGGCGAAGCTTACCCGCCACGCCACCGCCAGGGCGCTTGCATCTGGTTCACCGGTTTGGCCGGCTCGGGCAAATCCACCAATGCCTACGTTCTGACCTCCAGGCTGCAAGAGTATGGCCGCCAGGTCACCCTGCTGGATGGCGACGTAGTACGCACGCACTTCTCCCAGGAACTAGGCTTCTCCAAAGAAGATCGTGACCTGAATGTACGTCGCATGGGTTATGTGGCTGCAGAAATCGTGCGCCACGGCGGTATTGCCGTCTGCGCTGCGGTCAGCCCATACCGTGCCACCCGTAACATCATTCGCAGCATGGTTGGCGAGAACTACGTCGAGGTCTTTGTAGACACGCCGCTGGAAGTATGCGAACAACGAGACGCTAAAGGGCTTTATGCACGCGCCCGCCGCGGCGAAATCACAGGCTTCACCGGCGTAGACGCGCCTTATGAGGCACCCCAGCATCCAGAACTGGTGCTGGATACCATCCAGTTTACCGCCGAGGCAAACGCCCATCGGATAATTGACTACTTGTTTGCACGCGGCTTCTTGCGCGACGAACAATCGTATGACAACGGAAATTAGAAGCGAGGTTTTTGATTTATGACGCAACAAGGTTTTGTCCTGTGGATGACAGGACTATCGGGCGCTGGCAAAACCACCATTGCCCTGATTCTGGAAAAAGAACTGCACGCACGCGGAGTCAAGATTGAGCGGTTAGACGGGGACGTCGTTCGCGAAAGCCTGACCAGCGATCTGGGTTTCTCTGCCGAAGACCGGAGGAAAAACATCGAACGTGTCACATTTGTAGCCAAGCTGCTATCTCGTAATGGCGTTGGCTGTGTCTGTTCTTTCATTTCTCCTTATCAGTCTGTGCGCGATCACGTACGGGAGCAAACGACTAACTTCCTGGAGGTGTTTATTGACGCCCCCCTGGAAGTTGTGATGCAGCGAGATGTTAAAGGCCTGTACAAGAAAGCCATTGCCGGCGAAATTCCCAACTTCACGGGCATTTCTGATCCATTTGAAGCGCCGGCCAATCCTGAAATTCACATTCGCACCGATCGGGAAACGCCACAGGAAAGCGCGAATAAAATTATCGCCTACCTGGAAAACGCCCACTTCATCGAGTAGC
>CAZDSN010000017.1:9923-18155 GCA_964507675.1 uncultured Ardenticatenaceae bacterium
GAAAGCGCGAATAAAATTATCGCCTACCTGGAAAACGCCCACTTCATCGAGTAGCCGGCCAGCCCCGTTTTGAGGAGTTCGCATCTGAGATGCGAACTCCTCAAAACGATAACGGCTGCGGCGTTAAGGAACTGCCGCCTTAATGACCGCCTGAAAACAACTTCAGGTCAGCAGATCACACTTCAAACGCACCCAACCATTCCGTAATTTATTTTGGGATGTGCCTTTAGCAGCCGCCAGCTCGTACCAACCACTGCCTCTCCCCCCATGAATATCCAAACTGCTCTGGCTGACGGACAGGCGGCGCTATCACATTCATCCACCCCAGCCGTAGATGCCCGTCTGCTGCTGGGCCACGTGTTAGGCGTCAGCCATACTTACCTGGTGGGCCACGGCGAACAACCGCTCACACCTGACCAACAGACCCATTATCAGGCGCTGCTGCAGCGGGCGACCCAACACACGCCTGTGCCCTATTTGATAGGACACGCCCCCTTTTTAGATCTGGACTTTATCGTGACGCCAGACGTTCTTATTCCCCGCCCGGAAACAGAACTGCTGGTGCAGGCTGCTCTCGATTGGGCCCCAATGCGCCCGGCAGCCCGCATTGTAGACATAGGCACAGGCAGCGGCTGTATTGCCATCAGCCTGGCGCGCCGCCTGCCGGTCAGCTATACCATTGCTGCTGTAGACGTGTCCGCTGCCGCCCTGGCTGTTGCCCGCCAAAATGCACGGCGGCACGGCGTGAACCATCGTATCACGTTTTACCAGGGAAACTTGCTGGAGCCAATTCCCTGGCCGCCCGACCTGATTGTCGCCAACCTGCCCTACGTGACAGATAGCGAGTGGACGATGCTTGCCGATGGGGTAAAATGGTACGAGCCAACGCTGGCGTTAAAAGGCGGGGTGGATGGGCTGGACATCATACGCGAACTGTTGCAGCAAGCCAGCGCCAGATTGACCGACGGCGGCACAATCTTATTAGAAATTGGCTGGCAGCAAGGCCCAACCGCCTGCCAGGCTGCAGCCGCCCTGTGGCCGGCAGCGCATGTTACCTTACAATCAGATTACGCCGGACACGACCGCCTGGTCACGATACAGTGGCCGGCTGATGCCTCACCATAGACAACGGGCGTAACGACTAACTGCCAGGAATACACAGGGTGCAAAGCGGCTCTACTGCCCCTGGCATTCCTGGCGTTCTTTGGAGATTTTGAGTTTGACCAGTAAAACGGTACGGTTGCAAACCACAGCCCTATGCCTACCCGTGACTGACCCGGCAGCCATTCCCCTGGCTGTAGCCGAGCTGCATGCCGGCAAACTGATAATCTTCCCCACAGATACGGTCTACGGCATTGGCGCTGATGCTTTTTCCGAAGCAGCCATTAACCGTCTTTATGCTGTCAAACAGCGCGCAGCAGACAAAGGTATTCCCGTTTTAATAGCTGACCCGGACGATCTACAACAAGTGGTGGGCGACATGCCTCCGCTTGTTTCTACCCTGATAGCCCAATTCTGGCCTGGCGCCCTTACCCTCATCCTACCTAAAAAGGTAGGGCTGCCGCCCAACCTATCCCCCAACGATGGCGTAGCCGTACGTATGCCAGACAACGACGCTGCCCGCGCCTTCATCCGGGCAGCAGGTGGGGTTGTCGCGGCCAGCAGCGCCAACCGCTCTGGTCAGCCACCGGCTCGCTCAGCTACCATGGCCCTGACCGATCTGGGTCGCCTGGTGGCTGTGGTGCTGGATGGTGGCCCGTCCTCCCAGGAACAAGCTTCTACTATTTTAGACTGCACCAGCAATCCGCCACGCCTGCTGCGTCAGGGACCAGTGTCCCTCGATACGCTGCTGTCCGCAGGCGTTGGTCGCCATTAAAATGAATCATTTCCACACCGCTTGCTTTTATATGCTGCCTCATTCCTTCCCCACTTTACTTCCGGGGCAGTCGCTATGGCCAAAAATCTGCTGCAGCGCCTTATGATTGATCTTATTCTCCCCTTAATCCTCGCCTTTATTGGTCTCCTGATCGCGCTCAGCGCCTACAGCGGCATTCGCCGCGGCGGCGCCCGCTTCTACACATTAGAACGCGAAGCTATGTTGCGGCGGGCGGGCTTCACGCTGTTAGCCAGCGTTTTCTTTTTCCTGGGGGCTGTGGGGCTCCTCATTTACAACCGGCAGCAGTTGGTTCTGGAACAAGCCATCGAATCAGGCGAAGTTTTGGAGAATGTGCCCACAGCCATCCCCACGTTAGCTATCTTTCCCCCCACGGTAACGCCCACGGAGACCCCCGATCTCTCCATCCCCACGCCCACCAACACACCTGTCTTACGCCGCGGCGTTGTAGAAGGCACAGGTGGCAGCGGGGCCTATCTGCGGGAAACGCCCGGCGGCGTAGAACTGGAGATTTTACCTGATGGCGATATCGTCACGCTGCTGGATGAACCACCCCAACAAGTCAATGGCTTCACCTGGCTCAAAGTACGTACCGTTATCGGCACCGAGGGTTGGGTTGCCGCAGATTTCCTGATTGTCCGTGACCGGTAGCCGGCTGTCTGGAGAAACCAGGTTTGGGACCAATAACCATTCAAACTCTGGGGGTCGAGATTCTTCAGAGTTTGCCTTCAGAATGGCAACCTTTTTACCGGCTAATTCTTTAACTTCTCAACAGAAGCAATATGATTATCGGCATAGACGCCAGCCGCGCCACCCTTAGCCAACGTACAGGCACAGAAGCTTACGCCTGCTATTTAATTCAAGCCTTGATCCCGCTGGCTCTGGATGCTGGTCATCAGATTCGTCTCTATTTTAACCAGCCGCCGCCGCCTGACCTGTTCCCCACGCTGCCTGAGATCACCATTGTGACCATACCGTTTCCACGCCTGTGGACACATCTCCGGTTAGGCCATGAACTACGTCGCCGCCCGCCCGACGTCTTCTTTACGCCCGCCCACGTTATCCCCCTGACGTATCGCAAAGCCAGCGTGGCTACCGTCCATGATCTGGGCTACCATTATTTTCCCCAGGCGCACCCGCGGCAACAATTGGCTTATTTGCGCTGGAGCACGCGCCACAATGCTCGCCGCAGCCAGGTAGTCATCGCTGATTCGGAAGCAACCAAGACTGATCTGATGCGCTTTTATGGGGTGCAGTCCCACAAAATCCACGTCATTTATCCAGGATGTGAGCCAGGATTGGCGCAGGTGACGGATGCCAACATCCTGACCACTGTCCAGGCTCGTTACGGAATTATGCCACCCTATTTGCTCTACCTGGGTACGCTGCAGCCGCGCAAAAACCTGGGGCGGCTGATTCAGGCATACGCCCAATTACCTGACCAGAACCACCAGTTGGTGCTGGCAGGCAAAGCAGGTTGGCTGACCCAGCCTATCCTGACGCAAATTGCGGCCCTCCCAGCCGATGTTGCCGCTCGGGTTGTACTGCCCGGTTACGTGCCGGATGCCGATAAGGCCGCCCTTATTTCCGGGGCGGCCGCGCTCCTGTATCCATCGCTGTATGAAGGATTCGGCTTTCCCGTGCTGGAAGGACAGGTATGTGGCGTGCCGGTGCTGTGTGCACAAAATAGCTCCATGCCGGAAGTCGCGGGCGCAGGCGCGCTGCAAGTGCAGGCAGAGCGCGTGGCAGAAATTGAGGCCGGCATAACTCGCCTGCTGACAGATGGGGCTTTGCGCCAGCAGTTGATTGCCGCCGGGCGCGCCAATACGGCCCGCTTCACCTGGGAACGGGCGGCAACCCAGACGCTGCACTTATTGCAGCAGGCAGCTTCCAGTAGAGGACGGGGGCATGAAACATGAAGCGTCCCCGCCGGTAGCCGTAACGATGCTAGGCGTACCTGTCCACCGGCTGACAATGACCGAAGTACTAGGCCGTATTGCCGCGTTGATGGCGGAGCCGTGGCTGCACCAACTGGTAACGGCCAATCCGGAATTTGTGATGAAGGCGCAGCAAGATGCAGCTTTTCGCCGCGTTTTACAGGAAGCGGACGTGTGTCTGGCAGACGGCATTGGCCTGGTGTGGGCTTCCCGCTGGTATGAGCAGCCGCTGCCAGAGCGGGTTCCGGGGGCAGAACTGGTTTATCATCTGGCGGAACAGTGCGCCCGCCAGGGCTGGCGGCTATATCTATTGGGCGCGGCGCCTGGGGTGGCGGCAGCAGCGGGCGAGATTTTGCAAGCCAGGTATCCGGGGTTGGAAATTGCCGGCACTTTCTCCGGCTCCCCCCATCCTGACGAAAACGACGCCATTGTGCAGCGTATTAACGAAAGTCGGGCTGACATTCTCTACGTGGCTTATGGCGCGCCCCAACAAGACAAATGGATTGCCCGCAACCGGCAAACGCTCACCACTGTCCGCCTGGCGCTAGGCGTCGGCGGCGCGCTGGACTTTATCACCGGTAAAGCGGTACGCGCCCCTGGCTGGGCACAGCGGCTTGGCCTGGAATGGCTACACCGGCTGCTGCGCCAACCGTGGCGCTGGCGGCGCATGTTAGCCCTGCCTCGTTTCGCCTGGGCAGCCTGGCAGGAGAGTCGCCAGACATAGAAAATCCCCTCATGAGCGTAGCGTGCCGTTCGACTGAGCCGCTTGCGCCGAAACCATGAGGGATGAAAATAATCACAGATTTCACCGATTGCGCAGATGTATCCCTCATCTGCGCCCGTCCGCGTTAATCTGCGTGCTATTTTTAGGATAGGACCTGACTATGCGTATTTTGATTACTGGCTCCAGCGGTCAAATCGGCACCAATCTCGGGCTGCATTTGCAGCGCCTGGGGCACACAGTTTTTGGCGTAGACAAACGCCCCAATACCTGGACTGACCAGATCGAAACGCTGTTGCAAGACCTGAGCATCCCTTATCGCCATTTTGCCCATGGCATTGGGGCAGCTGAGTATCCGGCCAACCTGGATGCGGTGGTGCATCTGGCGGCGCACGCCAAGGTGCACCAACTGGTACAAGAACCAGATCGGGCGTTGGAAAATATCACGATGGTCTATAATGTGCTGGAGTTTTGCCGGCACAACCAGTTGCCCGTCATCTTCAGCAGTTCCCGCGAGGTCTACGGGGACATCTACCGCTATATCACCGAAGAGTCGCACGCCGACTTTGCCTTCACGGAAAGCCCTTACTCCGCCAGCAAAATCGCCGGCGAAGCCCTGGTCTACTCCTACGCCCAATGCTATGACCTGCGCTATCTGGTTTTCCGCTTCAGCAACGTTTATGGTCGCTACGACAACGACCTGGAACGGATGGAGCGCGTCATTCCACTGTTTATACGGAAGATCAAGAAGGGCCAACCCATCGTCGTCTATGGACAGGACAAGGTGTTGGATTTTACTTACGTGGATGATTGTGTTGCCGGCATTACCAGCGGTCTGGAACGCCTCGTCTCCGGCCAGATCAGCAATCACACCATCAACCTGGCCTACGGGCAAGGAAATACCCTGGTCAATATGGCCCGCTTCATTGCCGCTGAACTGGGCGTCGAACCAGATATGACCGTCCAACCCTCCCGCATCGGCGAAGTCACCCACTACGTCGCCAACATTGGCAAAGCGCACACCCTGTTGGGCTACAACCCCGCCACTTCCCTGCGCGAAGGTATCCACAAAGCGGTTGCCTGGTCATTAGATTGGTGGGAAAAACATCCATGATCTACGTGGATATCTCCGCGGCAGTTCACAGCCGCGCCGGTCTGGGGCGGTACAGTCAAAAACTGGCGCAGGCTCTGCTGGCTTTGGCTCCCGAACGCTTTGCCTTGTTTTATAACCAGGGGAAAGAGGGGCGCGTGCCGGCAGAGTTTACCCACGTACCGCAGCGCCGCATCCCCTGGGGGTATAAACCGTGGCGCATGGCCGTCTTACTCGGCCATCTCAGCCATATCCCTTTTAACCACCTGGCGCCGGACGCCGCTCTCTTCCACAGCACCGAACACCTGCTGCTGCCCCTGCGCCGCATTCCCACCCTCCTCACCGTCCACGACCTCATCTATAAGCGGTTCCCTGCTTACCACAAAAAACTCAACTACTGGTATCTTAACCTGGCTATGCCTCTTTACTGCCGCCGCGCTACGGCTATCATCACCGTTTCAGAGGCCAGCAAACAGGATATCGTGGCCTGCTACGGCATCAATCCGGCTAAAATCCATGTCATCTACGAGGCAGCGGCTAGCCATTTCGGCCCGCCTGCGCCCGCCCACATAGACCAGGCGCGCCGCCATTATGGGCTGCCTGATCATTATCTGCTGCACCTGTCCACGATTGAGCCGCGTAAAAATCTGAACCGCTTGCTGGATGCGTTCAAACTGCTACGGTCAGATTTTCCTGACTTACATTTGCTGCTGGCGGGCAGCAAAGGGTGGCTCTATGACGCCTTCTTTGCTCAAATTGAAGCGGATGGCCTAGGCGATGTCGTGCACCCCTTAGGATGGGTTCCCGACGAGGATTTGCCCGCCGTTATCGCCGCGGCGCGTCTGGCTGTCCAGCCCAGTCTGTACGAGGGGTTTGGCCTGCCCATCCTGGAACACATGGCCTGTGGTCAGGTGGTAGCCGCCAGCGACAGCAGCAGCCATCCCGAAGTCGGCGGCGCGGCTGCCGCCTATTTCGATCCCACCAATGTGGCGGAAATGGCCGCCGTTATTCGCCGCCTGCTGGCTGATCCCGACGAATACCAACATCGTCGTCAGGCTGGTCTGCGGCAGGCGCAGCAGTTCAGTTGGACGCGCGCCGCCCAGGAAACGCTGGCCCTATACGATCAGTTATTGGCATAGTTAACCATGCCCCGTTTGCTCCATTCCTCCTGGTTCCCTCGCCTGCTGCTCCTGCTGCTGCCGCTGTTGTACGGCCTGACGCTGGCGCGGGGGCTGGTGTTGGGCGATCCCACCGAATACACCTTTGTAGCCAACGTGCTGGGCATCGCTCACCCCCCTGGCTACGCTTTTATTACCCTGATGGGCAAGCTGTTCCAAACGGTGATCCCGTTTGGCAGCATTCCCTGGCGTATGCACCTGCTGGCGGCGACCTCCGCTACTATGGCCGCCGCCGCCCTCTACGGTCTGGTCACGACAATTGCCTCTAAACTTACCCCCCTGCCTGACTCCAGCACCCGCTTCCTGGCTCCGGCGGCTGCCCTCTTTGCCGCCTGGGGCGTTGGCGCTGGCGCCAACTTCTGGCAGCACGCTATCCACACCAACCCCCACATCATCACGGCCATGTTTCTGGCCGTTAACCTGTTCCTGCTGACGCGCTGGTGGGCCAGCGGGCGGGATAGCTATCTATACGCCTTCTGCCTGGTCGCTGGCCTGGGTGTAACCCACCACCCTCTGACCGTCTTTGCCTTCCCCGCTTACGCCTGCTTTATTCTGTGGACGCGCCCACGCCTGCTGCGGTCAGGGCGCGTCTGGCTCAAAATGGTTGGTTTTGCCTTGTTGGGGTTAAGTATCTGGCTCTATTTTCCCCTGCGCAGCCCCATGCAACCCGTCTTCGGGCCGCACGACATGAATACGCTGGATGGCTTCCTCAACATAACCCTGGCTCGCGGTCTGCGCGTCAACCTGTTTCATTTTGGCCTGGCGGATCAGGTTGATCGGGCGCTGGTGTTCTGGTCGCTGCTGCGATTGCAATACGGGCTGTCCACCATTGCCCTGGCCTTAATCGGCGCGGGCTGGCTGGTTCGCCGCCGCACCCGCCAGCCGCTGCTGCTGCTCTATGGCCTGGCTTTCCTGGGAAATTATCTATTTGTCATTAACACGGTGCAGGACGTGATGGCTTATTTGCTGGGGACTTTCCTGGTAGTAGGGTTGTTGAGCGGGATTGGCCTGTATGCGCTGCTGCGCCTGGTACAGGCACGGGTACGTTTTGCCAGCGCCAACCCCTTGCTGTTGTTAGCCGGCGGTCTGATGTTATTAGGTCCTGTGCTGCAAATTACCCGTAATCTGCCGCGCCTCTCGCTGGCAGATTACGATGATGGGGATGCTTACGTGCAGGCAGTGTTTGCGCAGTTTGCCGGCAGCGACGAGGGGGCTGTCCTGCTGAACGATTGGGAGCACATGACGCCGCTGTGGTATACCAGGTTTGTGGCCGGGCGCTGGCCCGACGCGGTAGACGTGCGACCTGACTTTGTCTCCACAGCTCGACCCTGGGTAGAAAGCGTTTTCGATTACCTGCCCGGCGGCCCAGTTAATCTCAGCGGCTACCGCCGGGCAAATGTGACGGCAGGCTT
>CAZDSN010000018.1:0-17807 GCA_964507675.1 uncultured Ardenticatenaceae bacterium
CCCCTTATTGGGACGGGTTCAATTTGTGCAAACAGCGCGAGCAGAGGCAGAGGATACAGTGGATGTTGATTTGCGCATTATCCATCCGTTTTTGGGCGAGGTTTTTGGCTATCAAGGGACGTTTCGAGCAGTGAGATATATTGGTGGCGTCCGGATAGGTTGAAACTCAGTAACAGGGATAATGGGTCATCTGAATGGTGAAGACAAGCGCGAAAGCAAAAGAGCGGCGGAAAGATTAAGAGAAAATATTTGCGAGGCAGTAGCGATGACATAGAAATTTGAGAGACGTAAAAACTATGCCTGACTTTGAAGAAAAATATCTGGATGTTCTGCAAAATATCGAATTTGCTATTGTCCAGGTATATCACCAGCACCCCGAATTGACTGACTATGATGTGGACAAAGCATTGGCTGCGTTGATACGCGCCTATCAGGCGGAACAACAACAGCGAGCTTTTACGAAACCCACCCTCACTCCCTTAGCCGGGCAGGTACATGCGGGTGTTCAATTCATGTGCGATTGGCGACTGGGGCGCGAAAGTGTAGGCTCCAAAGCGCATGGTTCCAAAGCGCCTCGTCCCGAACCGATCACCGTATCAGAGGTGATCGCCTGTCTCAAACGAGTCCGCAAATCGGTGGAGAGATGGAACAAATATGGAGGAACCAGGGGGTATCTGCAATATATTGACCAGTTTATTAAGTAACTCAAGTTGCCATCTTGCCACCTGGTTACTCTGGAGTTGAGGCTTCAGCCAGTCTGTTCCGACTCAAGTCTCCACTCCGACCCGTTAAGCCAGCAACTCGGGTTAAGTAGAAACAGGGCGTTCGGCCAGACGCTGACGCCGTTCACACAGCCTACAGACGCCCGAATCAGTCCGTTGCACCGGAGCGGCTGCACCGCCAGACAACCGATGTGACCGACCCACCTCTCGCCAGCCGGCAAGGCAAGTTGATTTGGGCATTGGGTTGCGGGGAAAACTAGCAGGAAATAGGGTTTGTTGAAGTTGGTCGGGCGTCAGAGACGCAACTGATAGATACTGCGGTATGCGCTTGAATCTAAATGAGGTAAATTTTGCAGAAAATCCTATTACCATCCTATCCACCCGTCATCGCCCACATGCAGCAGACCATTCAGCAGTGGGAAACCGCCGCCGATGACAAAGCCCTCTTTCTACGCTGTTACATGCTGATGACCAACAACATGCTGGCGGCGGTTGACCAACAGGAGTTCAACGATCCGATTTGGGTGAACAGGTTGCTCCACCGCTTTGCCGATTACTATTTTGTGGCTCTGCAGGCTTATGAAAGCCAGCCGGTTTCCGCTCCCAGGGTATGGCAGTTAGCTTTCGATGCCGCGGGCGACCCGCATGTTTCGGCGATACAGAAGATGCTTTTGGGCGTTAGCGCTCACATCAACTATGATCTGGTGCTGACGCTGGTTGACCTGCTCCAACCAGAGTGGGGAAATCTTTTGGAACAAGAGCGGATTGGCCGTTATGCGGATCATTGCCGGGTTAATGATGTGATTGCCCGTACCATTGACGCCGTGCAAGATGAGGTTCTGGAGCCGGCGATGCCGCTCATGGATATGATGGATAAGCTGCTAGGGCCGCTGGATGAACTGCTATTGTCACGCCTCATTACTCGTTGGCGCGAGGAGGTGTGGCAAAATGCGGCGGGTCTGCTGGAAACGAACGACCCACAAGAGCAAGCTGAACTGCTGCGACAGATCGAACAGGCGGCGCTGACCACTGGGGGGTTTATCTGTAGCAAATATTAAGAAAGGCGGCATCCCCACCAACCCATTCCGTTACCGGCTATAGTCCACCCCCAGAGTAAAATGACGCCATTAGAAGACGCAGACATGAGTACATACTTTGAACCAACGCCTGCCCATCCGTTCGACCCAACGGCAGTCGTCATAAGCTGCATTGAGAGCGGCGCGCAAGCGCTGCTGCTAGATGAGGGTACGCTGCCGGCACATTTCTTTGACTTGAGCAGCGGCGCGGCGGGGGAACTGCTGCATAAGCTGTCGGTCTATCGCATGCGCATGGCGGCTGTCGTGCCCGATCCATCCGCACACTCGGCTAACTTTCAGGCATTCATGCGGGAGGCGAATAAGGGAAACCAGTTCCGCTTCTTCCCCACCCGTCAGGAAGCAGTCGCCTGGCTTGAGGCGGTTTGACCTTCATCAGGTTCGAGGTGTTAATGATGGTTTTCAGAATTCTACGAAGGAAATGCGATGAACAGTGATCAAACAGCGCCCCAAACGATAGATGAATATATTGCCGGCTTTCCACCAGATATGCAAGAGATTCTAGAAAAGATAAGGGCAACGATTAGACAGGCGGCGCCGGACGCGGCAGAAACTATTAGTTATCAAATACCAACCTTCACGCTAAAAGGCAATCTGGTTCATTTTGCTGCTTTCAAAAAGCATATCGGGTTTTATCCTACGCCCACAGGAACTGAGAAGTTCCAAAAGGAGCTGTCTGTTTATAAAGGCGCAAAGGGTTCGGTAAGATTTCCATTAGATAAGCCCATTCCTTTCGACTTGATAAGCAGTATTGTGCAGTTTAGGGTGCAGGAAAACCGGGAAAAAGCAGAAGCAAAAGGGAAGAAGAAATAGAGACCTCTGTCTATGATTGACGAAGCCCGTGGTTACTTAATCCGACAGTTCGAGACGGCGTGGAAGCTCACCAACTTCCACCTCAACGGACTCACTACCGAGGCGTGCTTGTGGCGCCCGGCTCATAAGGGGTTGCACGTGCATCAAGTCCCTGATGGAAGGTGGCTCGCCGATTGGCCGGATTACGAGGGATATGACGCCGGCCCACCGAGCATCGCCTGGCTGACGTGGCACCTCGGATTCTGGTGGTCTATGGTTCTCAACCACTCATACGGCGACGGGACTCTCTCCCGCGAGAATGTGATATGGCCTGGCAATGCTGACGGTGTACGCGAGTGGCTCGGCCGGCTACAGGGAGAGTGGCGAGTGGTACTTGGGCAGATCAGTGACGACGACTTGCGATCGGCGCAGCGAACACGATGGCCTTTCCAAGACCGTCCGTTTGGGGACGTCATTGCCTGGGTCAACGTCGAACTCACGAAGAATGCTGCTGAGATTGGCTACGCACGCTTCCTCTATGCCGTCAGCGCCAGCTAAGGGCCCATCCACAAATTAGTTCCCGTTCTTGTGTGCCTGGGGCAGCATTTGTGGATGGGCTGACAAGTGACCGGGTTCCGTGAAAAACGGAAGTTATTCTTAGACGGTCACTAAGGTTGCAGCAAGGTTGGCCTCGTCTGGCGGGCAAAGGCAATCTGCACCGTGGTTACGTGGCTGGATGCGCGGAATCGGGCAATAATTTAATGACGCGGGCAATGATGCGTTCGGCTACCTCATCCTTGCTCAACAGGGGGAGCGATTCCCGGCCAGAGCGGGCATCCAGCAGCGTCACGCGATTGGTGTCCACGCTGAAGCCGGCATCTTTAGCCGACACGTCGTTAGCCACAATCAAATCCAGCCCTTTCCGCTCCAGTTTGCCCTGCGCATTTTGCAGCAGGTTTTCCGTCTCGGCAGCAAAGCCCACCACGACGTGAGGGTGACCAAGCTGCTGCTTCTGCTCGTGTACTGCCTGTAAGATATCCGGGTTGCGTTCCAGACGAATGGGGGGGATACCCTCTTCCTTTTTGATTTTTTGCTCTGCGGCGACCACTGGCCGAAAATCAGAAACGGCAGCCACCATCAGCAGCACGTCCGCATCGCGGCACGTTTGCAGTACCGCCGCCTGCATCTCGCGGGCGGAATTGGCTTCAATGCGGGTAATGCCTGTAGGCGTAGGGATCAGCAGCGGCGGCGCAATGAGCGTCACGTCCGCGCCTGCGTCCAAAGCCGCCTGTACCAGGGCCACGCCTTGTTTGCCGGAAGAGCGGTTGGTCAACATGCGCACGGGGTCAATCGCCTCCTGCGTGCCGCCAGCAGTGACGACGACTTTGCGCCCGCGCAGCGGACCTTTGCGCGTCAGCAGCAGGCGGATCATGCCCGCCAGTTCTTCGGGTTCAGCCATGCGCCCGCGGGCCACCATGCCCGACGCCAGCCGACCTTCTGCCGGGCCCACAATGGTGGCGCCATACTGCTGCAAGAGGCGCACATTCTCTTGCGTGGCCGGATGGGTGTACATTTCGCCATCCATAGCCGGGGCGATCAACAGCGGTGGGCTCTCGGGTCCCAGCCCGGCGCTCAGGGCGGTCAGCAACAGCAGGTTATCCGCCTGTCCATGCGCCAGTTTAGCCAGCGTGTTGGCAGTAGCCGGGGCGATAACCATCAGGTCTACGGTGCGGGCCAAACCCACGTGCAGCACGTGCGCCTGCGCCCCCCACAGGTCGGCATCGGTATAGGCCGGGCCGCCCGTGACGGATTGGAAGGTGATGGGGGAGACAAATTTCGCAGCAGCGTGGGTGAGGATAACGTCCACCCTGGCCCCCGCCTGCGTCAGACGGCTGGCCAGGCTGGCGGCTTTGTAGCAGGCAATGCTGCCCGTGACGCCGAGGATGATGTGTTTGTTGGTGAGGGGAGTAGGCATAGGGAAAAGTGGTGAGTGGTCAGCGGTGAGTGGGGAGTGAATGATTGATTGATGGGGATTATAGGAGGGTTTGGGGGAAAGGCAAGAGGGGCAAAATGCGGTCTGATCTGATAAACTTGGGAGTATGCGATTTTTGTTCTCTACTGGCTCTCTCTGGTCTTACAGCGTCGAACGCTGCTTTGCCCTGGCGGCTCAGGCTGGCTATGATGGCCTGGAAGTTGTGGTGGATCAGCGTTGGGAGACGCGGCAGGCAGCTTATTTGCAGCAGCTTGTGCGGCAGCATGGTCTGCCTGTATGGGCCATTCACAGCCCATTCTGGCCGCTGGTTCCCGGCTGGCCGGCAGCCGCAGCGGAACGCGTGCTGGCGTCACGGCAGTTGGCGCAGGCGGTGGGGGCGAATGTGGTGGTGCATCATTTGCCGGCACGGATCGGATATACCATGCTGATGTGGGGACAGCGGCTGCGCCCCCTACCGCTGCCGTTTAATCCGGAGCGACGGTATCAACGCTGGCTGGAGACGGCTTACAATCTGGTGCAGGCGGAAACGGATGTGCGGCTGTGTGTGGAGAATATGCCGGCATGGCGCAAATTCGGCCGCCGCTGGAACCTGTACCAATGGAATCACCTGGACCAGGTCACCCGATTCCCGCACCTCACCCTGGATACAACCCACCTGGGCACCTGGGGTCTGGAACCCGCAGCCGTGTATCCGCGTCTGGCAGGCAGAGTGCGCCACGTCCACCTGAGCAACTTTGACGGGCGGGAACATCGCCGCCCGGAAACCGGGCATTTACGCCTGGATCGTTTCCTGACCCACCTGGCGGCCACAGGCTATGATGGGCATGTGACGATAGAAGTGCATCCAGAAGTGTTAGACGCGGGCCAGAGCGACGCCCAGGTATTAACTCTGATGCGGCGCAGCCTGGAGTTCTGCCGGCGAGCCGTGCAGTAGGGCAGTAGCAGCTATGAGTCTGTCTGGAATTTCACCGCCAAGACGCAACGAACGCCAAGAAAATAAGAGGTAACTATTCACCGCCAAGACGCCAAGAACACAAAGAAAAAGAGCACAACTTGCGGGTTTCGCGTTCTTTGCAGTTAAATTCCAAAAGGCCTGTGTGGTTACAATAAGAGAATCCTGGCGGTCATGTAGAAATGAGAACTGACAGGTCTGGGAGATCTGTCGCCTTCCCCTGGAGAGGATTATGACCGAAGATACATTTGGTTTACCGCGCAATTTGGGCGACGGGTTGTGGCTGCGGTGGGCTACGACGGCAGACACAGAAGCGATTGCCGCTTTCAACGCCGAGGTTCACAGCGATATCCCGAGCGAACCAGATGAAGGGATTGATATCTGGACGCGGGATTTAATGAGCGGGCGGCATCCGACGGTGTCGCCATCTGATTTCACGGTGGTGGTGGACCGGCATAATGGAGACAGGCTCGTTTCCACCTTGAACCTTATCTCGCAGGTGTGGAGCTACGAAGGCATTCCGTTTGGCATAGGTCGCCCGGAACTGGTGGGCACACTGCCCGAATACCGGCGTCGCGGTCTGGTGCGGGCGCAAATGGAAGCGGTACACGCCAAGAGCGCCGCGCGCGGTGAGCTGGTGCAGGCCATTACGGGTATCCCCTGGTATTATCGCCTCTTTGGCTACGAGATGACTATGAATCTGAGCGGTTCCCGCCTGTTTGTGTGGCATTTGCGCGGCAATGACAGGCAAGTGAACTCCGAACCGTACCAGATGCGGCGGGCCACCATGGATGACTTACCCGTACTAAGCCAGTTATATAGCATTCATGCTGCCGCCAGTCCACTGGCTTGCGTCCGCGACGAAGCGGTGTGGCAGCATCAACTGGCGGGGCACAGCCAGGGGTCGGTGCATTACCGCCAATACTGGCTGGTGGAGACGAACGAGGGGCAGCCTTTGGGCTACTTCAACCTTTTCCTGTGGCAGAACACCATGGCTGTGGAAGAGATCGCCGCTATGCGCGGGCGTTCCTGGCGAGAATTGGGTCTGTACGTGGGGCGGGCTTTGCGCCAGAAAGCGGACGAAATCAACAAAACCGCAGCCAGGCCCATTAGCTATCTGGTCTACCGGTTGGGCGATGAACACCCCCTCTATGAGGCGTTAGGCCGGAATCTGGAGCGGCAGGATCGACCTTATGCCTGGTATGTGCGCGTGCCCGATGTGGCCGCATTCCTGCGCCACATTACCCCGGCCCTGGAAAAACGGCTGGACGCCAGCGTCCTGGCGGGCCACAGCGGTGAGCTGAAACTCAGCTTTTATACCAACCACCTGAAACTAACGTTTGACGAGGGCAAAATCAGCGACATTGCGCCTTACGAACCAGAATCATTTTTCGATACACATGCCTTCTTTCCAGACCAGACTTTTCTGCATTTGCTCTTTGGTCATCGTTCCCTGGCGGAATTGGCGCATGTGCGGGTGGATTGTTATGCGCTTGATGCCGGCAGCGAGGTGCTGTTGAACTGCCTCTTCCCCGTGCGGCACAGTTCGCTATTTCCGCTGTCTTGACGCCATCTGCATTCATGGCGCGGCGAAAAAGATGATATCTAACCCGTTGCAGCCTTTCTGGGACAACGCTCCTGCCTTTATCCTGGACGGCGGATTGGCCACCGAGTTGGAAGTGCGCGGCTACGACTTGAATGACCACCTGTGGTCTGCGCGCCTGCTGCTGGCTGACCCGGAGGCCATTCGCCGACTGCACTATGATTATTTGCAAGCGGGCGCGGACGGCATTATCACCGCTACTTACCAGGCCAGCATTCCTGGCTTTGCCCGCCTCGGCATCCGTCGCGCGGAAGCGATAGGACTGCTGCGTCTGGCTGTGCGGCTGGCGCTGGAGGCGCGGGATATGTTTTGGGCAGATGCCGCAAACCAGCAGGGTCGCCTGCGCCCGCTGGTAGCCGCCAGCATTGGCCCCTATGGGGCGTTCCTGGCGGATGGTTCCGAATATCGCGGCGATTATGGGGTGAGCGAAGCGTGTCTTTACGACTTCCACCAGCCCCGCTGGGAAGCGCTGGCTGGCAGCGGCGCTGACCTGCTGGCCTGCGAGACGATCCCGTCGTTGGCTGAGGCGCGGGCGCTACGGCGGCTGCTGCAAGAGACGCCTGATAGATGGGCCTGGTTCAGCTTTAGCTGCCGCGATGGGCAGCACATCAGCGACGGCACGCCGCTGGCGACGTGCGCCGCGCTGCTGGCAGAGACAGAACGGGTGGCGGCCATTGGCGTCAACTGCACGCCGCCCCGTTTTATTTCCAGCCTGATCGCCGAACTGCGCCGCATCACGGATAAACCAATTGTGGTGTACCCGAATTCAGGCGAAGCGTATGACGCTGTAACCCGGCGCTGGTCTGGCGAAAACAACGCCCACGCCTTCGCCAGCCTCAGCCAGACCTGGCAGCAGGCAGGGGCGCGCGTGATTGGCGGCTGCTGCCGCACAGGGCCGGAGCATATCGCGGCTGTGCGCCACACGCTCAGGGATCAAGATGGGGGTGTGTTTCATTTCGGTTAAGGTGAAGGGAATAATAAGTAATTGGTGAATGGGTGAATTGGCGAATGGTTAACAAGGGGTGTCTACCCCTCATCTGAAACATACTCCCAAGATTTTCGCTATGTATTACTACAGATTGGCGCGGATCTGTGGCAAAAGGATTTCTCAAGATGACTCGGATTCTTGGTGTAGCGGAGGCGGCGCTGTATGTAACGGATCTGGCGCGCGCCCGCGAATTTTACACGCGAGTGTTGGGGCTGCCTGTGTCGGCGGAGTTTGGCGATTCCTGTTTTCTGCAAACGGGGGAAAGCTCCACGCTGATCTTGTTTGACGTGAATGCGTTGGAGACGCGGGTAAGCGTGATTCCCGCGCATGGGGCGCGCGGGCGGGGGCACGTTTCTCTGGCTGTGCCCCCAGAGGAGATGGACGCCTGGCGGGCGCGGCTGCGGGCGCAGGGGGTGGTAATTGAGCATGAGCAGGATTGGCCGCAGGGCACGCATTCGATTTATTTCCGCGACCCGGATGAGAACAGTGTGGAGTTGATGGATTGCCGGCATTATCCCCTGGTCTGGGCGCGATTGCAGCGTCGTGGGCAATCAGTGGCAGCGACAGATGGCTAAAGGCGAAGTATTGGTTGCCATTGTCAATCAGAAAAGAGACTGGCAGCTTTTGCAGCAAGAATCATGGTATCGCATCCCTGTCGCTGGCGTGCAGAGGTGGCTGCACGATTGCTGGCCGCCGACCTGGCTGGCGTTTTACCAGACAAAAGTCTTTGGCAATGAAGCTTACGCCGTCAATTACTATGGGCGCGTGCGGCGCATTGAACAGGTCACCCGCCTGGAACTGCTGCCCGATGACACCCCCCGAAATCACCCCAAAGCCAAACGCCCTTATTTTAAGCTAACCATTGACCATCTCCGTCCTATGCCGCAGCCCATTTTCAGTAGACGGCTGCGGCGTATCGTCTTTATTCCCACCACCGTGGAAAAGTTTCGCCAGGCGGTCGAGATCAACGACTTATGGGATGAAAGCCCGTTGGAGGACAGGCTGTGGGCGCTGCTGAAACAGCACCAGATCAGGGCGGAACGGCAGTATCCGCTGGAAATTGGCGACCAATATTACTTCCTGGACTTTGCCATCTTCTGCAACAAGGGCAACATTGACATCGAAACAGATGGAGATTCCTGGCACGCCCAGCGCGAACAGATTGCCGTTGACAACGAACGCGATAACAGCCTGGTAGGACGCGGCTGGCGCGTGCTGCGCTTTAATACGGCGCAAATCAACGAGACGCCCACCACTTACTGTTTAAGTAAGGTGATGGAGACGGTCAATCGTCTGGAGGGATTTGATGACGCCACAGGCGTGCTGGCGCGATTTAACCCCGATGATCCCGAAGGGCCGCGCCAGTTGAGTTTATTTGATTGATGCCGCGCGGCCATCCTGTTCAGGCCGTGTTGTGATGGGAGTGTACGCTGTTTCTGTTGATGGTGGTCAGAGCTTACAAAAGTCTGGCAGACTTTTGTAAGCTGGTGTGTCAACAAAAGTCTTGCGCCCCCATGACGAACACCCATTGCGCCACACCAGGCGAATCGGTACAATGTTCTTAAGCGACGGGCAGCGCGGGCAGCAGCCGGCTACTGCACAGCCATCTTTACCATTACGTCTTCATCATTCACGACTTATATCCCCATGAACGAGAAAAGTTTGCTACAGCATCAGGTGCAGGCCACGTTGGATCAACTCGACTTGATTGAGGGCTGGCTGGATCACCCGGCCATCAACGCCCAAATGCGGCAGCGGGCGCGCGCCAGCTTCCGCAGCGAGATCAAGACGCGGCGGCTGGAATGGCAGGCGCTGCAGCGAACCTTGAGCCAGGCCAATGCCGTCATGCCCCTCTGTTGGGAACGGCTGCGCCAACTGCGCGCTTCTTGCCAGTTCTTATTCCGTGAATATTCGGCGTTCTGGCATGGGGCGTTGAGCCGGAATGCCGGCATTGACAACCACCTCTGCCAGATTGCCGATGCCCTGCTCGACGAACTCAGCCAGCGCTGCGGCTTAACCTGGAACCGCTTCACCATCCTGGCTGACGCCGAGCAATTCTTTGACCTGGTGGGCATCATTCGCCTTCCCTTTCCCGAAACCACCTTCTGGATGCTGCCCACAGCCACCCATGAATTCGGCCATTTTGTGGCCAAAGAATTGCAGGGCCGGAGCGGCGGCGGGCGCAGCTATCTGATTGAAGCCTTTATCCAACAAGAAGCCCAGGCCAATCCCCAACGCATTGCCCACCTCAACGACCTCTTTGCCGACCTGTTCGCCACCTACAGCCTGGGTCCCGCCTACGCCTACACCATGCTCTTGCTGCGACTCGATCCAGGCAAGCCCGACAGTTTTAACCACCCCAGCAGCGCCCGTCGCGCCTATGTTATCCTGAAAACATTGGAGTTGATGGGGGCAAACCAACCACTGCCCCCCTTTGCGGCCATCACCGCCTGGCTGCAAGAACGCTGGCGCAGCCTGCGGCAGTCCACCAACCAGCCGGCGGCCCTGGACACCGCCGAACAGGAGCAGCTCAATAGCTGGTCGGCTCACCTGGTTGGGCTGCTCAACGCCAATCTGCCAGACGAAGCCCACTACAACCGGTGGCCCCGCGCCGTCAGCCTGGCTACCAGCCTGATGTCCGGCCAGGAAGTGAAGGCCATCTGCCGCCCAGAAGACACGCTGGCCGATGTGCTTAATGCTGCCTGGCGCTGTCGCCTGGAAAACTGGGACCAGGCAGAAGACATTGGCAGTCAGGCCCTGGCCGTCTGCCGGCACCTGGCCCACAACCAGTCACGTTCTGATCAATGACCAGACAACCAGCGTTGGCTCAAAGGCTATAACGCAAACTGTTACTTTGCGCCATTTTTTCTCCACGCTCTCCGCGTCTCCGCGTGAGATTATTTTCGTAAGAGTTCCACATGAGCGGCGGCGCACCATTCGGCAAGCTCACGGCGACGCCACGAAGAATGAAAACAGGATTTCGCAAATGACGCAGATTTGTTTTGTGGGGCGGCTTGGGAGTGGCTTCACTGACCACTGACCACCGTTCACTGATCACTATTTTCGTAGGAGACCCCCATGGGTGACCTCATTTTGCAAACACGACTAGACGCCTTGCGCAGCAACCTGGAACAGGTGCAGCGCGTGCTGGATGCTGTACGCCACCAGCGTGAAGAGATTGAGCGGCTGCAGGCACTGCTGGCGGCGCGCAATGACAGCGTTGAAGCCTATCTGGATGAGGCGCTATCCAATCTGGGCCGCGCCCGTTACGCTCTGGACCGGCTGTATCGCCGCGCCGAACTGCATGACGACGACCTGCGCGACCTGGAAGGGGCGCAAGATGATCTGGAGCGCAGCGAAAACCAGTTACGCAGCGTGCTGGAGCATCTGGGGCGGGCTAAGAACATTATCTCCGAGCGTCGAAGGCGCTTTATTGAACTGGATGATCAGAAGGACCTGGGGAAAACGGTGGGGCTGACCCTGATCCAGCCTGCCAAAGCGCGGATTGGTGAGTTGCACAAAGTGCAAGCCAAAATTGAAGCGGCGGCGGCGGCAGAAACGCTGAGCCAGCAAACTGCCGGCAGCGAGCAGGCAGCACACGCAGCGCTGGCGCAACAACTGCGCCAGGAGACGTGGCTGGAATTGGGCGATACCACATTTGCCCAGGACAGGCCGATTTTTGCCGAATACGTTGACTTCTTGCGGGGAGTGGCGCTGCGGGATATGGGGTTGGATGCCGGCATTTGCCAGGTGGCTGACGAACTCGTGCGCCGCTTCCGCCTGGTGCCTAACACCAACTGGGAATCCTTCACCATTCTGGCCCGTGACGAAGCTGTGGACAAAACTCTGGCCAGCATTATTCGCCTGCCCTTTCCGGAATGGACCGTCTGGGCCTTGCCCCTGGTTGCCCACGAATTCGGCCACATGGTCTCCCACAGCGCCGACATTCATCAATTTATCGCCGCCCGCGTCGCCCCCGACTGGCCGGCGCGGGCACTGCAAGATTGTCTGGCTGACGCCTTTGCCACTTACGCCATGGGACCCAGTTATGCCCTGGCCCTTATCCTGCTGCGGCTGAACCCGCTGCACGCTTTCCAGGACGGCGAGGACCAGGCAGCGCACGCCAAACGCGCCTTTGTCGTGCTCACCATGCTAGGCTGGATGAGCCAGAAAAGCAATCTGGCCCCTTACGACGCCATCATCCAGAAGTTGACCACAGAATGGGAAGCCGCGCTGCGCCAGGGATCGCCCGGTCAGGCCCTCTCTGCGGAACAACAGACTAGCCTGACGGAACTTGTCCTTTTTCTGGGGGGCTTTCTGGACGCGCACGCCACCGTAGATTACGCCGTTGCGGCCTGGAACAGCATCGCCGAATGGCCGGCGCTGCTGGCGCAGAAACCAGGCGACAACAAAAAGCCAGGGGACAACATAGACATTACGCCCGACCATGAACTGCGCGACATTCTGAACGCCGCCTGGCACAGCCGGCTACTGTACCCGCCAAAACGGGATGGCATTGCTGAAGCTGCCGCCGCCCTGTGGGAGCGTATCCTGAATCCCCCTACCAGCCGCAGCCGCTCTGGGCGCACACCCATTGGCATGACCCGCCGCGGAGGATAACGATGAGTGAACGAAATGGCCCACCCCAGTCTGACGATTTTTCCTCTATTTTCAAATCGCTCAGCAGCAGTTACGCCACCACCCAACCCAAATCCCCCGGCAGCAGCAGCGCGTATCACCAGGTTTTTCAAGCCCAGCTCGAGCTGGCGCGCCAGGAATATCAGCTAGGCCATTACCAGGATGCCGTGGCGACGGTCAGGCAACTGGCGCAGAATATCACCCAGGCGGTGGCCGATGCGGCGGCAGACGCAACTGGGTCCATTCACCTGGAAACGGAGCGCTGGTCGCTGCAGCGCGTGCTGGCGCGCGCGTTGAGCCTGCTGGGGCGGATGAACGCAGCCTTTGGCAGTGAGCAGTCGGCCCGCACTAACGCCGAGCAAGCTGTACACCTGTTTCAAGAATGGTTTGGCCAGGCGGATAGCAACCCCACGCCGCAGGATCACGGCGATTATGGGATCGCTCTGGTCGCGGTAGAGGATTGGGATGCCGGCATTGATCACTTACAGCAGGCTACAGCTGCAAGCGTGGATGATCATGACGCTTATTATTATCTGGCCCTGGCTTACTGGCAGCGGGGCGCCTATGACCAGGCGCACGCCGCCCTGTTCCCCGCCCTGGAAAAAGCCCCCACAGAGGTACGACTGCTGCGGCTGATGGCCCAGATTCTAGAGGCCAGGGGGCAACCAGCAGAAGCCGTCCTCCATTATCAGGATGCCGGTCTCTATCTGGCAGATGCCGGCCAGTGGGTAGAGGCTAACGGCATGTTTGAAGCCGCGCTACGGCTGGAGCCAACGGCGGCGCCGGCCCTGGTTGGCCGCGCCGAGGTGCTGCGGCTGCAGCGGCAGTTTGCCCCCGCCCTGGAACTGTTAGATAAGGCCATCGCCTACAGCCAGGATAACGATCAGCTCCTGAGCGCGGCCCTGGGGATTAAGGGAGCTGTCTTGTGCAACGCCGGACAGCCGGAGATAGCTTTGGATTATGTCCAGCAGTCACTAGACCTCCGTCCCACCTATACATTTGCCCAGGGCTTCAAAGGGGAAGCGCTGCGCACGTTGGGGCGGCTGCCAGAAGCGTTGGCCGTGCTGGAAGAGGCGGAAAAAAGCGCCCCTAAAAATGCTTTCATTTTGGGCGTGAAAGGAGCTGTATTGTGCGACTTGCAGGAGTATGAAGCCGGCTTGGCGGCGCTGCTGCAGTCGCTGGAAATGGCGCCCGACGATGTGTTTGTGTTGGGGTATGCCGGCATTGCTTATTACACCCTCAACCAACCCGCCGCCGCCCTGCCTCTGCTAGAAAAAGCGCTGGCCCTGGATCCCAACGCCCTCTGGATTCTGGCTACCAAAGGGCAAGTTCTCAACAGCCTCGGCCAACCGCAGGCCGCCCTGCAAGTGCTGCAGCAGATCACTACCGCCGCGCCGGACGTGCCTTTACCCTTTGCCGTCCTAGGCGACGTGCTGCGCCAACTGGGGCAGTACGAAGAAGCTCTCTCCGCTCTGGAGCGCGCTCTGTCTCTTAATCCGGACTACGCCTGGGCTCTGGGCCGCAAAGGGCAGGTGTTGTTTGCTCTGGATCAATACGACGCAGCGATTGCCGCCCTGGAACAGGCGTGGCAGCAAATACCTGACGCTATCTGGCTGCTGCCCGACCTGGCCGAATCCTATCGCCTGATTGGACGTTTTGAGGATGCCTTGCGCATCCTGGATGCCTACCTGGCTGCCGAGCCAGACGATCCATGGGGCTGGCTGCGGCGAGCAGAAAACCTACGCCGCCTGGGCCAGAACGAAGAGGCGCTGGCAGCCGTTGACCAGGCGCTAACCCTTAACCCTGAGGATGTTAACGCTCTGGGTACAAAGGGGCGTGTCCTGCAAGCGATGGGGCAATATGACCAGGCTATCGCAGCGCAGCGCCAGGCGGTCGCCTTAGATAATAGCATCGCCTGGATTTGGGCCGATTTGGGAAATAACCTGCGCATCCAGGAAGATTATGAGGCGGCTCTGGCTGCTTTCGACAGAGCCGCGACCCTGGCCCCCGACAACGCCTGGACAATGTCCAGGAGAGCTGAAGCGCTGCGCATGCAGAAAAAGTATGCCGAGGCGCTGGCAGCCACGGAACAATCTCTGGCCCTTAATCCCCAGGACGCCTGGGCCTGGGGCACGCAGGGACAGATTTTGCGCGCTCTGGATCGGTACGACGAAGCCGTTGCCGCCCTGGATCGGGCCATTGAGCTGGACCCGGCCGCCTGGATGTATTATGAAAAGGGAGAGGCGCTGCGCCTGGTGGGGCGCTACGAGGCGGCGTTGGTCTCGCTGGACAGCGCCCTGGAAATAACTCCCAACTACGGCACCGCCCTGGGGACCAAAGGGCAGGCGCTGCGGGCTATGGGCCGGCTGGAGGAAGCCATAACCGTGTTGACCCAGGCCGACGCCCTGCTACCAGACACAGATTGGATTCTGGCCGACCTGGGCGAAGCGCTGCGCGGCGTGGGCCAAAATGAAGAAGCATTAGCCAGACTGGAACAAGCGCTGCGCCAGAAGGAAGCGGCTGGTGCGGACGTGAACTGGACGCTGGCCAGCATCGCGGCCACGCAGGTAGCTCTGGAACGGCATGAAGACGCGCTCCATTCTCTGGAGCGCGTGCTGCTGAACAAGCCTGATTACAGCTTTGCCTTGTTTGTCAAAGGGGAAGCCCTGCGCTTGCTGGAGAGGTATGAAGAGGCGATTGACTGCTTTGATCAAGCTCTGGCGCAAAACGCTGCCGATCATTTCGTCCTAGCCAGCAAAGCGACGGCCCTGCGGGAACTGGAACGGTTTGAGGCTGCCCTGACCACGCTAGACGAGGCGCTGCGGTTGGCGCCTGATTATGCCTGGGCGATGGGCGTGAAAGGCAAACTGTTATGCGACATAGGCGAGTTTGCCGCGGCCACGAAATTACTGGCGCAGGCGACAGCTATTGACAGCCAGGACGCCTGGACACAAGGCGTTTACGCCTGGTCACTGCATAATCAGGGCCGCCCCTATCTGGCCGAAGCCAGGGCAGGCTATGAACAAGCTATTCGTCTGAGTCCCGATGATTCTACCTGGCAGCGGCTGATGGGAGATGTGCTGCGCGTTTTGCAAGAGACAGAAGTATCCCAGGCCCATTATCAAACCGCCTTGCAGCAGGTCGAAGCAATTACTGACCGGGTGAACGCGAGCCAGTTAGCCACCAGGGCCTGGTGTCTGTACCAGTTAGGGCGTTTTGATGAAGCCATGCGCGTCTATGGGCGAGCGATGGCGCTGGATGAGAATGAAGCTTCTACTCAGTTTGATATGGCTCTGGTTCTGCTGCACAATGGCCGCCGTGGGCTGGCGCTGCAAGAGTACCGACGGGGGATTGCTCTGGCGCAAAAGAAGCACGAGTGGGAGCAGCGCGGGCTGTATCTGGTGGCGTTGCGGGATTTGCAAGAGGTTTTGGACGCCGCCCCGGCTGTAGCGGAGACGAGTGAGGGGGGGGAATGCCGGCAGGCGCTGCAAGAAGCCCTGGCCGCCCTCCCCGAACGCCACCTGCCAGACAACGCTTGAAGGCATTACGAGGATAAATGTATGAACGAACAGCACTTGGGTAGCAGTTTAGATGATTTTTGGGCAGAAGAAGGGATGCTGGTTGAGGCGGAAGCGGTTGCCTGGAAACGAGTAATTGCCTACCAGATTTCCCAACTGATGCGTGAGCAGAATATGACCAAAGCAGAAATGGCGCGACGAATGCAGACCAGTCGCGCCGCAGTAGATAGACTGCTGGACCTACAGAATGAATCAGCTACTCTAATCACATTGGAAAAAGCCGCTTTGGTCTTGGGAAAGAAATTGCAGGTAGCTCTGGTATAAAAAACAAATACGCGGTAGTTCAAGTGTCCGGCAACAGCCAGCGTCATTGTCAGGCAATTGTCTGACCTTTCTAAAATTGGTTCATACTTGCTAACGTGTTGGCTGAATGATACAATATCGGTATCTCTTTTGTAGATACTGTGTATTTGGTACGGAGAATGAAATTATGGTGCAGGCACGAGTACAAAAATGGGGCAATAGTCTGGCGGTTCGTATCCCCAAACCCTTCGCGTTGGAGGTTGGTTTAGAACAAAATTCGGTTGTTACCGTTTCTGTTTCTAAGGGCAAACTTGTTCTTGAACCGATGATTAAGCCACAGTATACGCTCAAACAACTCCTGGCTGAAGTTACGACGGACAACCTGCACCACGAAATCGAAACAGGACCAGCCATAGGCAATGAGGCGTGGTGATATGGTTTATACCCCTGAACGTGGCGATGTTGTTTGGATTAGTTTCAATCAGCAAGCCGGACACGAACAAGCCGGCAGACGACCGGCCGTAGTATTGTCGCCGAAGGTCTATAATCAAAAAGTGGGATTGGCAATTTTCTGCCCAATCACAAACCAGGTAAAAGGTTATCCATTTGAGGTCGTTTTGCCGAAAGAGGCAGGAGTAACGGGGGTCATTTTATCTGACCAGGTAAAAAGCCTGGATTGGCGGGTCAGGCAGGCTGAGTTTATTGCGTCTTTACCAGAGACCGTGATAAATGAGGCACTGCAAAAACTTGGTACGTTATTGAATTAGGGCCCATCCACAAATTAGTTCCCGTTCTTGTGGGCCTGGGGCAGCATTTGTGGATGGGCTGACAAGTGACCGGGTTCCGTGAAAAACGGAAGTTATTCTTAGACGGTCACTTAGGGTTGGCTATCTGATGTCCCAGGCGGCCTCGGTTCCGGGGAAGAGACAGAACTAGACCCGGACAGGGTTTGATGTATGGCGAATTAGTCTACGCCTGAATAAGGGGCGCGTGCGCGGAAAAGTGATCGGCCATACGCTGTTCGGCTGCTTGCAGCAGGGTCAGGAACTCAGGTATCTCCCCCGCCACCAGCAGCCACGGCAGCAAATCCGCCAGGGACGGCAGGTCGCTCAGGTATTGGTTGAGGTGTTTGCGGAATTTGAGCAGCCCGTGTTTTTCGCCGTGATAGGCGACCATTTCCGCCAGGTGCAGGCGAATGGTGTGG
>CAZDSN010000019.1:0-17396 GCA_964507675.1 uncultured Ardenticatenaceae bacterium
CGCCGCATAGTAACCCCGAAAACGAATGTCCGTGTAGGCATACGGGCTTTGCAGCGTCACGTCAGTGGAAGCAGTCTCATCGGCGGCCAGGGCGGTAATTGTCCATGTCAACTGCCCGTCCGTTTCTACTGCACCTGCCGGCATCGTCAACACTGTGAAGCCGGGCGGCACAGGTAAGGAGACCAGTACGTCGCGCACAGCTGCCTCTGAGACGTTCGTTGTCATCAGGGTGACGGTCAGCGACTCGCCCGGGATGACGCTCTCAGGCGCCAGCAGGGAGATAAGAACAGGCGCATTGGTCGCCGGCGTCGGCGCGCTGCCGCTGTTTTGGGGATTAGGGGCGGCGTTAACCACAAAATCTGTCTGGTTGTCACCGCGGTTGAGGCCGCTGCCGGCACCACCGCCCGGCAGCCGTTCCAGACTGGAGCCATTCGGCGGCAGGCCGGCTGGCGTGCCGTTGGCGTAACCGGCGGGCGCATCGCCCCAACCAAAGGCGTCGGCAATATTGCCCTGGGCATCGCGCAACTGCAGCCCCCCTTTTTGCACCAGAGGCACGTCGAAAGCAGCATCGGGCAGGACACCCACCTCTTGACCAGCGCGCACAAACAGGAAATGGCCGTGAGCCGGGATTTCCATAGTCCGTCCCCAGGCGATCAACCGCTCCTCGTGGTCGCTGTCTTGAAAGCGGTACCAGAGGCTCCAGCCATTGAGATCAACGGGCTCGTCCCCCGCATTATAAAGCTCTATAAACTCTGTATTATTGCCGCCTGTCACGCCCCACAGCAGTTCGCTGATAAACACACCCGACTCTGCCAGGGAGGGCGTTTCCGCTGCCGCCGTCATTACAGCGGAAACAGTTGGGGTTGGCGTGTCTGGCGTATTTTGCCGGCACGCCGTCCCCATTGCTGCCATCAACACGAAGCAAAAGGCCACTTTTCGCCACATCACGAACCTCTCCCTGGCCATAAATGGCGCGTATTATTCTTCGCGCCCGACCACTACTCTATCCTCAGACACCAAAAAGGGCGCTCGCCTGCGCCAGCGCCCTTTTCTTCTAACTTCTTGCTTCTACCTTCTTACTTCCTACGGCGTATACCCCGTGCTGATCGTGCCATTGGCCAGACCCTGGCGCGCCGTTTCTACAGCATCTTTGCACTCAGCCGGAATCTTGCTGTCCCAATCATGATAGGGGGCCAGCCCAACGCCCTCATTAGCCACCGTGGCCAATTCGATACCACCCATTAGCGTACCCGCCGCATACTCGCGTACCGCGTTGGCCGTGGCCACATCCATGTTCTTGGCAGCGCTGGTCATCAGCGAAGCCGCCACGTCAGGATAGGTATTATACTGGTCCACGTCAACGCCAATAGCCATCTTGCCCGCCTCGTGAGCAGCCAACAAGCCACCGTTGCCCGTATTGCCGCCGACGCCAAAGATCACGTCGGCATTTTGCCCCAGGAAGTCAAGGCCTGCCTGCTTGCCTGTTGCCGGGTCATTGAAGTCAGGAATGTAGACGTTGAGGGTCTTAATATCCGGCTTCAGCGCCTTAGCTGCATTCTGATAACCGGTCACAAAACGCACCACCGGCGGGATTTCCATACCGGATACCGAGCCGATGACGTTGGTTTCGCTCATGCAAGCTGCTAACGTGCCTGCCAGGTAACCAACCTCGTCTTCGGCGAACATCAGGCTGGTCACATTGCTCAGGCCGCCTTCTTCGGTGTAGTCTGCATCAGCATAAGAATAGTCCACAATCGCGAACTTGACATCTGGATTGGCGCGCGCCGCCGCGGCGGTGGAGTCGCCCATCAAGAAACCAACCGTAACAATGAGGCCACACCCCTCATCTACAAAGTTCTGGATGTTCTTCTCATAGTCGCTGGCTGCTTCCGAGACGATATAGGCAAATTCCAGACCTTCCTCTTCGGCAGCCTCGCGCGCGCCCTTCAAAGTAAATTCATTAAAGCTCTTGTCATTTTCGCCGCCTGTGTCCAAAACGACACACGCCTTCTCGGCTGCCCCACCCCCAGCACAGGCAGCCAGGATCACGCTTAAAACCATCACTGTGACTAACAACACATTGAAGCGCTTGTTAAGCATTATTCTCCTCCTAACATGAAATTGAGATGTTGGAAAGCTTCCAGATTCAGCCGGTAAACTTTCCTTAAGTGATTGTCCACCATAATCTCTCCATTCAAAAGTGCAACTTCTGCTAAGAAACTGAACTTCTTAGTGAGTTTATTAATGGACGAATACTCAAAGAACAGCGACTTTGTCGCCGGGTTCCCCAACTCATTACGCTGGCTCATTAAAATCAGCCAACAACATGCCCCCATTATACCGAATCCAGGCCAGATATAAAAGGGGGGCTTCTGGCAAGACTGGCTCCAAATATCATCCGCCTTTCTCAATTATGTGCTATCATCTGCCTATGCTTAATCCAACTGCCCGCCAGACTATTGCCTGCTGCGCTTTGCTGCATGATTTGAGTGAGAGCGAGTGCCAGGCCGTCATTGCCCAGGGTCGCCTGACCCATGTCAAAGCTGACGACCACTTTTTCTACCAGGGAGATGATGCCATCACCATGTACATCCTCATTGATGGCCAGGTCAAACTCTCGCAAATCAACGAGGCCGGGCAGCAAGTGATCATTAATTACTTCGGCCCGGGCAGCGGCCTGGGCATCATCGTGGCCCTCAGCTACATGCCCTATCCCCTGTCTGCTGTTGCCGTGGTTGACTGTCAGGCCATCTCCTGGCACCGTGACGTCATGCGCACTCTCATGCTGCGCTACCCCACATTGGCAATGAATGGTATGGAAATGGTTGGCAAACGGTTCGCCTGGCTGCAAGATCGTTACCAGGAAGTGGCAACCAAACAGGTCGAACAGCGTCTGGCGCGGGCCGTTTTGCGCCTGGTCAGACAGTTTGGGAAGCGAATTGATACGGGAGTCTTGATTGATATTCCATTGTCCCGCCAGGACCTGGCAGAAATGACGGGGACAAACCTGTATAATGTCAGCCGCATCTTGAGCAAGTGGGAACAGGATGGTCTGGTCAAAAGTGGGCGCAAACAAATAACATTATGTAAAGCACATGAGTTGGTGCTAATCGCCGAGGATTTACATAGGAAATCCAACGAGCACGACCTCAACGAATAACGTTAACCTTACAGCAAAGCCCTTCTCCTGACGCAAGTTGCATTTTCGCAAAAAGACCGCCCCGGTTTTATGCTAATGTGTACATCGAGCGAGCCATTCAGGTCGCCACAATGTCAGGAGAAACGTAATGCAGCAGCCTTCGTTAACAACGATGTCTCTCACAGACCTTTTTCAACGGTGGCCACGGGTCACCGAAATCTTCCAACGGCATCAGATGGTCTGCGTCGGCTGTCCTGTAGTGGCTTTTTGCACAGTGGCGGACGCCATAGCCGCCTATAATCTGTCGCCGGAATCCTTTCTGGCAGAACTGCAACAGGTGGTGGATGAAATAGCCCTGTAGCCTTTAGGGAATGCAAAGCACCTGGCCCACATCAATTCTATAGTCAGCGCCCAACTTATTCAGGTCGCGCAAGAAATCGTGCGTCGTATACAAGCGGTGGCCAATGCTGTAGAGTGTGTCACCCTCGCGCACGACGTAGACGTTGTAGCCAGGACAATAAGCGGGATTGGCTACGGGCAGCCGGCTGATGGTGGTGCCAGGTACCAGATCATCAGCGTCAATACCATTGACGGCCATCAGGGCAATGCTGCTCTTTTGCTTTTCAGAGACGGTGTACAGCGTGTCCCCGGGCTGCACGACATAAGACACAAAAATGATGGGGTCAACCAGCGCAGGCACAACGGGTGGGCTTGTGGCTGTGGGCACTATAGGCGCCGGGGGAACGGTGGGAATCAGCGTTGGTTCCGGCAGCGTGGTGGCTACCGGCAGCACGTCTACAGGGGCCTGGCTTTCGGGGATTTGTGGCTGCACCGTTTCCGGCAGCCCCATCTCGGTCATCAACCGTATCTCTGCTCCGGGGGCCAGTTTAACTGTCACCTGTGTATTGTCCACCAACTCTAAAAATGAACCCTCCCCCTCAGTTTGAGCTGCTGACTGCGCGGAGGCTGTCAGGGCGGTTGCCTGCGCTGTCCCCGGATCCGGGCGGCGATTTAGTACCAACATGACACCAAATGAGGCTATCGCCAATATAACTGCGCTGACAAAGAGGAACAGGCTGAGTTTTTTAGTCATACGTCACCTTGCTGTCAACATAAGCCCTTCGCCGTAAGGTTTTGAATATGTTACACTTGCAGCAAAGGGATGACAAGCGGAACGCTTGTTATCGATAGTAAAAGGAAGTATGCAATGATATTTGACCGCGAACAGCTTGAACAACACGAAACTGTCATATTGGCCCCCTACGGTCTACGCAGCGCCAATTCCCAGGGGCGCGCTTACCCCGAACCGGAATCAGCCAGCCGTACCGCCTTTCAACGGGACCGTGACCGGATCATCCACACCACTGCTTTTCGCCGCCTGGAATATAAGACCCAGGTGTTTGTCTTTTACGAAGGGGATCATTTTCGCACCCGCCTGACCCACACCCTGGAAGTCTCCCAATTGGGTCGGTCACTGGCCCGCGGTCTGGGCGGCAACGAAGACCTGACGGAGGCGATCTGTCTGGCACACGATCTGGGCCATCCGCCTTTTGGCCATGCCGGCGAGCATATCTTAAACGAGTTGATGCAAGGGCATGGCGGCTTCAACCATAACACGCAAAGCTACCGGGTGGTAACGGAGTTGGAGCTGCGGTATCCCGGTTTTCCGGGTCTCAACCTGACCTATGAAACGCGCGAGGGGATGATCAAACATGAGACGGAATATGATAAGAGCGACGCCAGCGCTTATGCGCCAGACAGGCGCGCTTCGCTGGAAGCGCAAATCGCTAACCTGGCCGACGAAATTGCCTACAATGCGCATGACCTGGAAGATGGGCTGCGCGCAGGTCTGTTTGGGCCGGAGGCGCTATACGATCTGGCTATCTGGCAGTGGCTAAAAGAGAAGGTAAGCTGGAGCGACCACCAATTCACGGATATGGTGCGCCATCAGGCCATCCGGGAGTTGATTGGCCGTCTGGTAACCGATGTGCTGCACACGACGACGGCTAACCTGGAAATGAATGGGATTGATTCGCCGGAAACATTGCAGCGCCACCACAGCAATGTTGTCGGCTATTCCGAAGCGCTGCGGGCGCAGGTGCGGGAATTGAAGGACTTTCTATACCAAAATATGTACCGCCATTATCGCCTGATCCGTATGCAGTCTAAGGCGGAGCATTTTGTGTCCCAATTGTTTAAGGCTTACGTGCATGAACCGGGGATGCTGCCGGCAAAAACGCAGCAGCGACTGAAGGAACAACCCGTAGAACGGGTGGTGGCGAATTTTATTGCCGGCATGACCGACCGCTACGCCCTGGACGAATGGGAAAAACTGTTTGACCCTTACAAACTGGCTTGATTTCCCCCCAAAAAAAGCAGGGGCGGGTTTGAAACCCGCCCCTTACATGACGCACATTCCTAAAAGCCCTTCACAGGGCAGCCCACCTGCGTCTAGAAATTCAACAACTCATCTACTTTGCCTTCAATATCCGGGCCGCCAAAATCCCCTTCCTTCGCCCAGGCCGATAACTCCACCGTCAGCCGTTCAAAGTAACTTTCTTCCGGCAGACCTTCATCCAGGCCATACGCCATATCCACAATCACGGCATTGATAATCAGGGATGCCGTTTCCAAAACCACAGTATCACCCTGACGGGCCAGCACCGGCTCGCCCTTAGGCGCCAGCTTGGCTTTCAACGCCTCGTCAAAGAAAGCATGGTCGCTCATCAGCACCTTGGTCACAGTGCGGATGTCATTCTTGTCAAACAGCCACACTTCCACCGCCGTGGCATTCCGCGGCGTATCCATGCCAATGGATTCGGAAATACCCACACCACATTCCCCCAGGAACTCGCCGCTGGCATTCTCAATGCTGAAGGAATCATCATAAGTGTCATGCCCCCGGTTGTAGGTGGTCCGGAAGCGGGCTACAGGTGTCGCCTGCACCTCGCCCACGGCAGATTCCAACTGCGGGCCGCTGGTGGGAATTTCTCCCGTCGCTCCAAAGCCGCTGCCGCTGGACGTCGCGTCGCCGCCCCCGCGCCGCTGCATTAGCAGCAAAATGGCTCCCACCAGAATGGCCAGAATCAGACCCAAACCACAAATCAGGAGTAGTGAATTAGTACCACCGCCCGTTTCTGCTTCTGCCGCGGGAGGCACAGCGTCGCAGCCAACCCCGTTGAGGATAATGGCTAACGCCTGTAAGCGAGTGGCGTCAGCCGGATCAGTTGTTGCCTGCGCCATCTGGCAGGCCGCCTGATCAGCCTCTGGCCAGATGCCCAGCGCCTCTTGCACCCGCGTCTGGTTGCCGTCAAAAGCATACAGATCGGCTAGAGAGCGGATATAACTCTGCTGGTATTCCGGCAGCATATCCTGCGGACCAGCGCCAGTGTACTCTAAAGGTGTCAGCCACCAGCCAAAAATAAATAAGCCAATGACAAACCCCAGGATCAGGGCTGCTAACATTGCTAAAAGCGGTCGCTTCTGAATCAAACCCATCACGGCACCTACCTTGAATGTGTTGCCTGCTTTAACAAAATGCGTCTAAATCACCCCCAGCCTTTGCGGCTTATCTTACCATAACTCAAAAACCGTTACAAGCACAATTATTATTATGTATGGTTCTTTCCTGATGATTTTGCCTGTGGTATATTAGGCATTCATCTGTGACTTCCCCTTACCCTGATTCTTCCCCTGCCACTGGGGGAGAAGAGGCTGGGGAACAGGTGGAAACAACCATCTTTACAGTTGCCTGATTTCTACCTTTGTAACATATGGAGAACCTGAAAGTTGAAACACTTCCTCAGCCTTGCCGAACTATCTCCTGCCGAACTGACTGAACTGTTAGAATTAGCGCGTTCGCTCAAAGAAGAATGGCGCAGCGGCGGCAACAAGCCCCTCCTGAAAGGCAAAAGCCTGGCCCTCGTCTTTCAAAAACCCTCCCTGCGCACCCGCGTCTCCTTTGAAATGGGCATGGTGCACCTGGGAGGATATGCCTTTTATCTGTCTCCCACCGAGATTAAAATGGGTGGACGGGAGAGTATCCCTGACGTGGCCCGCGTCTTGTCCAGCTACGTAGATGGCATTATGGCCCGCGTTTTCGCCCATGACCACATCCTTGAGTTGGCGGCGCACAGCCGCGTGCCTGTCATTAACGGCCTATCAGACTATAATCACCCCGCCCAGGCGTTGTCTGACCTGTTCACCATTCTGGAGTACAAGGAACGCCTGGATGGGCTTCGCCTGGCCTACGTGGGCGACAGCAACAACGTCGCCCGTTCGCTGTTGTTTGGCGCCGCCAAGATGGGTATGCATTTTATAGCCGCCTCCCCGCCCGGCTATCAGTTAACGGCAGATGATCTGGCCTTAGGCCGGCAGTTGCGAGTCGCCCACACACAGGTAGAAATGATAGAAGACCCCATCGCCGCCGTCAGCGACGCAGACATCATCTACACGGATGTGTGGACCAGCATGGGCCAGGAAGCGGAAACGGAACGGCGGTTGCAAGTGTTTCCACCCTACCAGATCAACCAGGCCCTGGTCAATCACGCCCGCCCTGACTGCCTGGTGATGCATTGTTTGCCGGCACATCGCGGCGAAGAAATTACCGACGAAGTAGCAGACGGGCCTAATTCTGTGCTGTTTCCTCAGGCGGAAAACCGGATGCACGCCCAAAAAGCGATTTTAGCCAAACTGATGGCCGGGTGAGCGGCTGCCGCTGTGCGGCAGCAACGCAGAGCGGCAGCGGTCATTTCATTCTGGAGGATTCCCGTGGCAAACAACCGGTCTCGCTACGAAGAAGCGCTTAACAGAGGTCACGCTCACAGCTGGGATCAACGCTGGGAAGACGCCGCGCGTGAGTTTGAGGCGGCTATCGCTGAGTTTCCCATGGAACCAGCCCCCTATGCAGGGTTGGGGATGGCTTGTTTTGAAATGGGTCAACTGCCGCGCGCCCTGGAAAGTTACAAGCTGGCCGCCCGTTATTCGCAAGGCGACATTATCTATTTGCGGCAGATAGCCGACATGCAAGAACGGCTGAACCAGACTCGTGAAGCTGGCCAGACATATATGACCATCGGCGAAATTTTGCTGCGGCAGCGGCTGCTGGATGAAGCCATGGAAAACTGGCACAAAGCCGTACAGTTAGACCCCCATCTGCTTGGCGGCCACCAACGACTGGCTACCGTATACCAACGGCAGGGTAATGTGCGTGCGGCCATTCGGGAGTATCTGGCCATCGCCCGCGTGCTGCAAGCCCAGGGAGACACGACCAGAGCGCTGCAAACCTGCCAGGCCGCCTTAAAGCTGGACCCGCGCCACGCCGACATCCTGACCGCTATTGAAATGCTCGAACATGGCGAAACAATTTTTCTGGAGACCGAAGCAGCGGCCACAGCCAACGGAAAATCCGGCACTGCTCGCGATAGCGGCGACCGCCAGGAATGGCTCCTTTCTGGCAGCGACGACATCGCTACGCCTGTGCAGGAAGCCCGCCGCATGGCCATGGAGCAGTTGGCGGAAGAGCTGTTTGAAGAGGAAACCACCACCAATTGGAGTACGGATCAGGGGATCAGCCGCCTGGAACGGGATGCGCTGCTGAGTCAGGCGCTGGACTACCAGACACGCGGCCTGGTTAACGAAGCCATCAGCGGCTATGAACAGGCCATAGACAGAGGCTTGAGCAACACCGCCGTGCATTTCAACCTGGGACTGCTCTATCAAGACAAGCTCCGTTTTGAAGATGCTATTCGCCAGTTTGAAATCTCCGTACAAGATCGCGAATATCGCATTGCCAGTCACTTCTCGCTGGGAGAATGCCATCGCGCCCGTGGGCGGATTGACAAAGCGCTGGAGCATTTCATCACCGTCTTGAAGATAGTTGACCTGGGCACGGTGGAGCACAACCAGGCGGATCGGCTGATTGAGTTGTATGAGAATCTGTCTGACAGTTTGCTCACCAAAGGGGAACCGGAACAGGCCACCGCTTTTGCCAACGCCCTGGTGGAGTTTCTCAGCCGTAAAGGCTGGGAAGACAAGGTCAAAGAGGCGCGGGCGCGGCTGGATGCGCTGTCCTATGGCGACCGCACAATGATCTTGGGCGACATATTGACGGCGGGTTCAGAGCAGGTGCTGGAATCGCTTTACTTGAGCCAGGAGTATGCGCGGCGAGGCATGTACACCACGGCCATTGAGGAAAGCTACCGGGCTATTCAGTTATCGCCTTATTATCTGCCGGCACATTGGCAGTTAGGCGAAATGCTGGCCCGGCAAGACAGGCGAGAAGCCGCTTCCACCAAATTCATGACCATCGGCGATACGTTTCGCGCCCGTGGCGATGTCAACGGCGCGCTCAATGCCTATGAGCGTGTGGTGGAGATCAACTCCCTGGATGTGCCCATTCGCGCCCGGTTGATAGAAATGCTCAAGCGGCACGGGCAAATTGACCGCTCGCTGGAACATTACATCGCTATGGGCAGTTCCTATTACCAGTTGGCCCAGGTAGACAAAGCCCGCGAGACGTATCAAGAAGCGCTGAAGCTGGCTCCGCGCGGCTCCGCCCAAAACAACTGGCGTGCCCGCCTGCTGCGGGCTATTGCTGAAATTGACATGGAACGATTGGATTGGCGGCGGGCGCTGGCTTCCTATCGGGAACTGCGGGCAGCAGACCCGGCAGACGAACGCACTGCCATGACGTTGATTGACCTGTATTATAAAATGGGGCAATCGGAAAGCGCACTGCACGAGTTGGACCGCTACCTGATCCAACTGGTGAAGAACCGGCGTGGCAGCAAGCTGCTGGGCATTCTGCAAGACATGGTCAGCCAACACCCGCGCGATCCCGGATTGGTAGACCGGTTGGCCCGTCTCTACTTGCAGCAGAAACGCACCCAGGATGCCATCAACGTGTTAGACAAACTGGGGGAAGCGCAGTTAGAAGCGGGCGAAACAAACAAAGCCATTGTCACGATCCAGAAAATCATTAAGCTGAAGCCGGCGAACATTTCCATGTATATTCAGCTCTTGCGGCAGTTGGCGCAGCCGTAGCTCTGGCCCACGTCGGAGCCGCGCCAGGATGCCCTCAGGCAGGAGAGGGTTCCCCTCTCTCTCCCTGCAAATGAAGCGTGGTGCAGGACTTAGACTACTTCATCAGACAATTTAGCTGGCTGGACTTTGTAGACATTGCGCTGGTCACAGCCATCCTTTTTGGCATCTTGATGCTCATTCGGGGCACACGCGCCGTACAGATTTTGCGCGGCGTGCTTGTGCTTGGGCTGATGATTGCGGTCGCTTTGACGTTGGTGGACTTGCCGGCATTGCGCTGGTTGATTGGCAACACCCTCCCCGCTCTCGTCTTTGCCATCCCCGTTATCTTCCACCCCGAAATCCGCCGCGCCCTGGAACGACTGGGTCGCACCGGGCAATATATCCGCCTGCTGCGCCGCCACCACGACAACCCCCTGGTGCTGGCTGTGGCTAACGCCTGCCTGCGCCTGTCACAACGGCGTCATGGCGCTCTCATCGTGTTTGAGCGGGACACCGGTCTACAAGAATATATTGACACCGGTATCTTACTGCAAGCCGTACCGTCGCCAGAACTGCTATTGACCGTCTTCAACAAAAACACCGAACTGCATGACGGTGCGATCATCATCCGGGGCGATCGCGTCACCGCCGCCGCCTGCGTTCTGCCCCTCTCCACCAGCAGCCTGACCGACCGCTCTATGGGGCTGCGACATCGCGCTGCTCTGGGTATCAGCGAAGTTAGTGATGCGGTGGCCGTCATTGTGTCTGAGGAAACAGGCCACATCTCTATCGCCCACAATGGGCGCATTATCAGGCAAGACCCTTCCCGGTTGGAAATGATGCTGCAAGCGTTCCTGCAAAATCGAGCCTCTCAGGATAAGGCTTATCCCAAGATAAGGCTTACTCAAAAGGATAAGGGGACGTAGATTATGATGCGTATCCTGCGCAGTCTGGTCTCCAATATTGCCACCCTGCTGCTGTCAGTGGTGGCGGCGGTGGTCATCTGGGGCATTGCGGTGCGCCAGGCTGACCCCATTGACCAGCAGTTGTGGCAGATTCCCATCGAGGTGATTGGCCTGCCGGCCGATGGCCGTCTGGTGACTCTATCTACCCAGTCGGTGCAGGCAGTAGCCCAGGGACCCACCTCGGTTCTGACCGATTTGTCTACCAACGACTTCCTGGCCTTTGTTGACCTGGCCCAGGCGCCTTTTGGCAAAAGTGAAGTGCCTGTGCAGATTGAACTGGAGAAAGACCAGGTAGAAGTAGATAGCTGGATACCAGACACCGTCACTGTGGAGTTAGAGCGCATCATCAGCCGTGAGATTCCCGTTAACGTGGATATTCGCGGCAATGTGGCCAGCGGTCATCGCTATTTACAGCCCGTTATAGAACCTGCCGCCATTACCGTCACCGGACCCGCTTCGCGCGTCAACAACTTAAACGAGGCGCGGGTAACTGTCTTTCTGGACGATGTGCGCGAAACGTTGGTGGTATCGCCGCGCCCCTTCTTTTATGACGCTCAAGGGGCAGTTGCCGGCACAACCAGCCTCAGTTTAAGCGCCGATGTGGTGCAGGTGACTGTGCCAGTAGAAGAACTGGAAGGATTTGCCCAAAAGCCAATCACCGTCAAATGGGAAGGGACACCGGCCGCCGGTTATCGTTTGCTCAACGTCACGGTCGATCCGGACAGCATTCTGGTGACAGCGCGCCCCACCCAACTCAGCTTGCTCAGTCGCCTGGAAACAGAGACAATTGACATTACGGGCTTGAAAGAGACTTTTTCGCAGCAAGTGGCGTTGAACCTGCCTCCAGGTATCCAGCTTGATCAGCCGCAGCCGATCTTTGTCACGGTGGAAATCGAACCTATTCTGACCAGCTCCGTGGTCAACCGCGTCCCCGAACTGCGGGCGTTAGGACCTGGCCTGACGGCCACTCTGGATGCAGAAACAGTGCGGCTGTTTGTCTATGGGCCATTAGAAACTGTGGATTCTCTGGAAGAAGAGGACGTGCGCGTCACATTAGACCTGCTGGGTCTGGATGTGGGTACATACACCCTGGAACCCATTGTGAGCATTTCCGCCAATGATCTGGAACTCCGTTCCGTGCAGCCGCCGGACATTACGGTTATCATTACCCAGATGCTGACCACCACCAACGAAATAACCACGACCAGCGCCCTGCCGGCTGCGCCCCAGATAGGGAGCAGTCCCGCTCCGCCCCCGTTGCCCGCATTGCCCGTAGCGGCAGCCTGGCTGCCGGCAGCCAGCCCAGGCACACTCGCAGATTACAAAACTCTCCGAAAATTCTTGTAATCTCGTCTGGTTATAACCTTGATGGGTATCATCCCCACCTGTGGCGGGGATGATACCCACTTTTACAGGTAATTTGGGGCGCATACGCGCCCAAATTGCTCACAATCACCAAACTATATGTCTATAAAACCATTAGTCGCCCTGGTTGGCCGGCCCAACGTAGGCAAATCAACGCTCTTCAATCGCATCGTGGGCAAACGGTTGGCCGTTGTCTCCGAAAGGCCCGGCACCACCCGCGACCGGCTGTACGCCGATGCTGAATGGGCCGGCGCAGACTTCCTGTTAGTAGATACAGGCGGCATTGAACTGCTGGAAGGGTGGCACACCGAGCCACTGTCGGAAGATTCCGAGCAGTTTCTGCCCCTGATCCGGCAGCAAGCGGAGATGGCTATTGCCACCGCCGACGCCGTTATCCTGGTGGTAGATGGTCGCGGCGGCCTGACCGCCGCCGACCGCGAAGTTGGTGAAATCCTGCGCCGCTCCCAAAAGCCAATATTTGTGGCCGCCAACAAGCTGGAGTCCACCAAACTGTGGGACACCGCTTACGAATTTTACGAGTTAGGGCTGGGCGAGGTATTCCAGGTGTCCGCCCTGCACGGCACAGGTGTGGGGGATTTGCTGGACGCCGTGGTAGAGGCGCTGCCCCCTTACCAGGAGGAAGAGATCACCGGCGATACCATCAAGGTGGCTCTGTTAGGACGGCCCAACGTGGGCAAATCAACGCTGCTAAACAAAATATTGGGTGAAGAACGGGCCATTGTCAGCTCCATTCCCGGCACAACCCGCGACGCCATTGACACCCATTTCACCTGGGAAGGGCACTCGTTCACCTTAATTGACACAGCCGGCATCCGGCGGCGGGGCAAAATTGATCCGGGCGTGGAAAAATACAGCGTGCTGCGGGCGCTGCGCGTGCTGCGCCGGGCTGACGTGGCCCTCTTATTGGTTGATGCCGTAGAAGGGTTGACGGCGCAGGATACGCACATTGCCGGCATGATCACCGAAGAAAACGCCAGCGTCATCGTCATTGTCAATAAATGGGACGCCGTGGTCAAAGATACCTACACGATCAACGAATACACGGATACCCTGCGCCAGGGCCTAAACTTCCTGCCCTACGTCCCCTTCCTCTTCGTCTCCGCCCTGACAGGTCAACGGGCTAACCGCATCCTGCCTCAGGTCGTAGCTGTTAGCGAGGCCCGCAGTTTGCGCATCCCCACCGGCGTACTTAACAAGCTGATGCGGGACGCCGTCAGCAAACATGCGCCCCCAGGCAAAGCCGGCATGCACGTCAAGTTCTTCTACGCCACCCAGGTATCTGTAGCCCCACCCACGTTTGTCTTCTTCGTAAACAAGCCGGAGTGGGTACATTTTAGCTACCAGCGCTATCTGGAAAACCAGATCCGCGCCGACTACCCTTTCCCTGGCACGCCTATCAAACTCATCTTCCGCGCCCGCAGTGAAGATCGCTTTGGCGCATAAAGGCCAGCCCGCAAACGTCCATGATTAGCGAAGAAACCGTCTGGAAAGAGATCTGGCCTGTTGTGGAGGAGGCTATTGCCGCCACGCTGGCCGAAGACGAGGCCGCACTCCGCCGCCATTTGCTGCCTCGACAGCAAGCGGCGGAGATCCTGGAGCTGTTTGGCGTCGCCGTCTTTGACATCTTGTTCAAAACTGTGTTGGGCCGGGGGCGACTGGCTTTGACGCGGGCCATCGAAACAGAAAACGGCAAATACGTCCACGTGGAACTGGTCTGGCCTGACCCGGAACTGGCGGGAAACAGCTACACGGCAGCAGACGTGGTGGCCGTCAAACTGCGCCAGTATCGCGGCCAATGGCGCATTATGGAGATTAACCCGGCCAGTGTGGATTTACCGTTGACGGAAGCCAGAGCTGCCGGCATTCTCCTCTCCAGTAAAGCCCTCAGCGCCTCCGGCGGCGTCCCGGACGAATCCTGGGTGCTGCCCGTCGCCCTGTTTGGCGGCGCGCTGCAAATCCCGCTGCGACCCGAAGCCATGCAAGACCCTGTGGAAAGGCTGCTGCTGCCTGGCTTGCAGCACCGCACTTATGGCGTGCTGTCGTTGGTAGCCGGTCGCCGCCTGTGGCGCGATTTCAAAAAGAAAGCGAGCCACAGGCAACGGCCCGACCTGAGCCAGCCGGCAGTCTGGGCTGCCTGCGCCGAATTCATCATCAGCGAGCAAGCCATGCGCGATCAGATGCCTGCCGCCGTCGGCCAATCCTATCACGTTGCCCTCAGCGCTATGCTGCCCCGCCTGCGCCAGATCAAAGAAACGCTGCACATCGAAGGGCTGGACGAGCGTTATTCGGCCATCGCCAGCACCCAGATTGTGCTCAAGGACAGCCCAAGACCTGATGAGAATGGGTAGGCCGGCCATCCTTGTACGTAGCGGCGTCTATGACGTTTAGCACGCGACTACAGCGCGGGAGCATCTGGTTGATATTAGCCCTGGGCCTTTGGCTGCGCCTGGGTCTGCTGGGGCAGGACAGCCTTTGGCTGGACGAAGCATACAGTATCCAGATAGCCACCGTCCACGATATCCCGGCTCTGTGGCAGCAAAACGTTGACTCGCGCCATCCTCCTCTCTATTACATCATTTTGCACGAAACGCTAGAACGGCTGCCCGGCCAGAGCGAGGCTGCGGCGCGGCTGCCCTCGGCGCTGGCCTCTGTGCTCAACCTGGCGCTGGTTTATGTCTTAGGGCGGCGGCTCTTCCCGTCACCGGACATCGCCTGGCTGGCGGCCACCTTCCTGGCCCTGGCCCCCTTAAGCGTCTGGTACGCCGCCGAAGCCCGCATGTACGCCCTGGTAACCAGCGCGGGCCTGCTGCTGGCCCTGGGGTTGGCCGCTAACCGCTGGTGGAGCAGCTTATTGACTTTCCTGACGCTAAGCGCTGGTCTCTACCTGGATTACACCTTCATTCCGCTGTGGGTAAGTTTAGTCGCCGTCTGGCTGTTTGACTCATGGCGCAACCGCCGCCCGCTGTCGCGCCTGCTGCCGCCGCTGGCCGCCATGGCTGCCGCCTGGTGGCTGTATCGCCTCCAACTCCCCCATCTGTGGCAGTTGCTGAGCCAGATGGAAAGCGTCTACATTTTTGAGCGACTGCGCCAGGCGTTGGGACTGGCGGCGTTGTCCGGCTGGTTATTTCTGGCCGGGCTGGTGGGTCTGGCCGTTCTCGTTTTTGGCGCGGCTGTCGTTTTTCATGGGGCGCTGCGCCGCCCAACCGTACGCCGCTGGTTAGGCCCGCTGCTGCTGGTTGCCTTTGCCCTGGCCACGCTGGCGCTCGCCCTGCCCCGCTTGTATACGCTCAAGCGCATCCTGGTCACCGGCTGGCCTTACGTGGCGCTGCTGGCGGCCTGGTTGGTCAGCCATTCTCCCCGTCGCGTCCAACTGGCCGCCGTCCTGCTGTCCCTGTCGCTACTGGCCTGCCTGGTCACAGTATTCACCCCCAAAGATGACTGGCGCGGCGCTGCCGCCTACGTGAGCGCCAACGTCCCCGTCGCTGACGTGGTCTGGATCGATCCCCCCTGGAACACGCTGCCTTACAGCTATTATCAACCGGGCCGCCCGGCCCAGCGCAGCCGCCGCGCCGGTGACACAACGGAACTGGCCGCTTTGGCGGAAAGTCTGGCGGAGGAGAATGCCGGCATCTGGCTGATCAGCGAACGCTTCGGCAGCCCCCCGCCAACTTCCGCCAGCGAAACCTGGCTGGACGCGCACTGGCAGCTTGTGGAAACCATCCCGTTCTTCCGCCTGGAACTGCGCCGCTACCAGCCGCCGCCCTGAACCGCAGCCCCCCTCGCCCTCTCCGAAAGCCTCCTTCGGAAGGGGGTTGGGGGTTGGGGGGCTTCCCTTGCGTTGGTTTCCCCCGCCGCCTAAAAAGGCGGCCCCATCCAATTAGAAATATGCCGGCAGTATGATAAAATCAAGACATCGTGGCGCTGACCATATGTTACCCAGAAATTGAGGTGAACAGATGACGCATACAGTTACGCTCTCTGAACAACTACACAACGCCCTGCAAAAACGAGCGCAATCCACACACACTTCCCCCGACAGTTTGGTGGAACAATGGGTGCGAGAACGTCTGGATTTAGAACAATACGCGCCATTGGAATGGCGGCGCGGGCCATCCGGTTGGCGCGTGGGTATTAAAGGAACCGCCATTGATGTTCATACCGTCGTTGGTTACTCCCAGGTAGGATATACCCCGCAAGAGATCGCTGAGGAAATACTGCCGGCGCTTTCCTTGACCCAGATTCATACTGCATTGCGCTATTACGCCGATTTTCCCGATGAGATTGACGAAGCCCTGTCTCGGAATGATCCCGACATGTCCAAGGCGCGATTGTATCGTTCATTAGGCCCAACGCTCTATTACCAGGTCACCGGTTCTTCAACGCCGCCGCACATCATTGCCGACGCGCAGCCGCCCTATCAGGATGAGTGATATTGCCCTTTTCCTCGATGAGGATGTCTGGTTAGGGTTGGCATCTGTCTTACGTGAAAACGGGTTTAATGCCATTCATGTTTATGAATGTAAGCGTGGCGGTTTGTCTGATCCTGAGCAGTTAGCATACGCGGCGCGGGAGGGGCGAGCTATTTTGACGCACAACATCGGTGATTTTGTTTCGCTGGCTGTGGATTATGCGGTGTATCGGCGTTTTCATGCCGGCATTATTCTTTCGCGGCAACTCGAAAAGGGCGAATTGTTGCGCCGCACACAAAATCTCCTGCAATCGCTTACAGCCGTACAGCTACAGAATACCGTGCGCTACTTGTCAGACTACCGGTAAACGCACCACGGCTGTTCAGCCTATGGCTGAATCGCTGCCAGAGGCGAGGTCCTAGAGGGCGAGGGGCGCTACGCGCCCCTCGCCCTCTCCGAAAGCCCCCTTCCCCC
>CAZDSN010000020.1:0-17121 GCA_964507675.1 uncultured Ardenticatenaceae bacterium
GCCTCCTTTTATCACGTATCGCGCCAACATCAGCGCCACGCCGGCCAACTTCGCCGGCCAACTGGATTTTTTGCAGCGGTATTATCACGTTGTCTCCCTGGCGGACGTGCTGGCCTGGCTGGAACAGGGGCGAGCGCTGCCTCCCTATCCCGCCTTGATTACGTTTGACGATGGCTACGCAGACAATTTGACGGCGGCGCTGCCGGCATTGCGCGCTCATCACCTGCCCGCCGTCGTCTTTGTGACCACCGGTCACATCGGTTACAACCGCCCCTTTTTTTGGGACCTGGCCGCTTACTGTTTTCACCGGACCAGCTACCAGGAGGCCGATTTGCCAGGCTGCGGTCGAGTTCAGTGGGCAGACCATGCCGGCAAAATGAAGCAGCTAGACGTCTGGCTAAAGTGGTTAAAAACTGTGCCCGATGCCGCCAAATGGATGGCGATGGAGAAGCTGCCGGCGCTGTTAGGCGTCAACGTAGAGGAAACGGCGTTCGCCGGGCTTTACCTGACGTGGAACCAGGTGCGGGAAATGGCGCAGGCGGACGTCGCCTTTGGCGCGCACACCCACACCCACCCTATCATGACTCGCGTCCCCCTGGTGCAGGCCCGCCATGAAGCGTGTCTCAGCCGGAACCGCCTGCAAACAGAACTGGGGCAGGAGATAACCACCTTTGCCTACCCCAATGGTCAGGCAGCGGATTATAATAGCGCCCTACAGCAGATGCTGCGCCAGAGCGGTTTTCAAATGGCTTTTACACTGCTGCCCGGCCCAAACCGCCCCGGCCAGCTACGGCGCGATCCGCTGGCTGTGCGCCGCGTCATCATTCACCACCGGGATACGCTGCCCCGGTTTGCCGGCAAGGTCATGGGCCTCACCCGCCTGTTTAACCTGCCACGCTAACACCAGGAGTGTGCCACCTATGCGAAAAATGACATCCCTTCTTGCCCTGTTGACCATGGCGCTGCTGGCGGCCTGCGCTGGTGAGCAGATCAGCTCACCAACGGCGGGCCAAGCCACTCGCCCTATCGTAACCGTTTACACCTCGCCCGCCTGAGGCTGTTGTGGCGATTGGGTAGCGTACATGGAAGCGAATGATTATACGGTCCAGGTTGAAGAGTCCACCAACCTGACCGCCATCAAAGATCAATACCAGATTCCTGCCGCGCTCCAATCCTGCCATACAGCCATCGTGGATGGCTATATCATTGAAGGACATGTCCCTGCCGCCGACATCGAACGGCTGCTAACAGAACGCCCCAACATCGCTGGCCTGGCTGTGCCCGGCATGCCTATTGGCTCGCCCGGCATGGAAGTGGATGGCGCGGCGGCCCAACCTTACGACGTGCTGGCTTTCGATAAATCGGGCAACGTGGAAGTATTTGCCAGTTACGGCAATTAGCTCGTCGGAAGACGCCTCGTCGGGATGTCGGGCGCGCTCACTATGTTGTTTCCAAACCGCCCTCTGCATAAATGGCCAACGTCTGCTGCACCATGCGCTGCGGGTCAAAGCGCTGCCGCACCAGATCGTGCGCAGCCTGCCCCAGGGCTTGCGCTGCCTGGCTATTTTCCGCCAGCCAGCACAAACCATCCGCCAGCGCCTGCGGGTTGGCTGGCGGCGCGAACAGCGCCGTCTGGCGATCTGTCAGCAGTTCGGCCATGCCGTCCACCTGCGTCACCAACAACGGCAGCCGCTGCGCCGTGGCTTCCAGCAGGGCATAGGGCAGCCCTTCGGCCAGGGAAGAGAGACAAAAAGCGTTGCTGCCGGCTAACAATGCCGGCACATCTCGCCGGAACCCCGCCAGATGAATTACGTCACCCACCCCTGCCGCCGCGATTTGCTGTTCTAGCTCAGGGCGCAGTCGCCCTTCGCCTACCAACAAACAGCGCAGTTGAGGACAGCGCCCCCGCGCCAGCCGCAGCGCTTCCACCAGATAGGTATGCCCTTTTTGCGGCTCCAACCGCCCCACCACCGTCACCACAAAGGTCTCTGGCCCCCAGCCTAACGCCTGTCGCCAGTTCTGTTCGGGCGCGCCAGACACTGGCGCGCCAGTGTCTGACCCAGTCACCATCAGCGCATCCAGGTCTACAGCGTTATCTATCAAGGCCACTTCCGCCACCCCTAATTCGTGTAAATAGTCGCGGATGGAGTGGGACACGGTCACAAAGCGACATCCCCAGCGCCGGTTCAGGCGCAACACCTGTTCATACAACTTGCCGCGAAGCGAATCGGTCTGCACCCGGCCATAAGCCAGGTGCACTGTGGATACCCGCACCGGAACGTGAGCCAACTGCGCCGCCAACAGTCCCCACCATTGCGACTGGGGGTTGTGCGCATCTACAATCTGATAACCGCCCTGCCGGATCAGGCGATAAATGGCCCAGACCAGGCGGGGATCCCCCCGCCCATAGGCCAGGGGGACAGCGTTCAATTTGGCTGCCAGCAAGCGTTCGTGTAAAACTGATCCAGGCAGCGTGGCCACGGCATAAGGGAGGCGCCCGTGAAAAGCGCGCGCCAGGTCGAACACGCGCACCTCAGCCCCGCCATACCGTTTAGCCAGCGCAATCAGCAGCACGGCTCGATGTGAGCTTGCCGGCGCCGCTAGACTCTGGGATAACGGAGAAGCACTCGGAGAAGAACTCAGAGAAGAACTCATATGAACCCTCTTGTTTACATTCGCGCTTTCTTGCAAGGCTGGTGGATTCTGCTGGCGGCTGTTTGTCTCAGCACCGGGGCCGGTCTGGCCTACAGCTACAGCCAGCGCCCTGTCTATAAAGCAGAAACGACCTTTATTGCTAACCCCAATCTGGACGCTGACAGCGGCGAACTGCTGGACCGCATTGACATTTTAGCGCGGCGCACGGGGTTGGTGGCCAACTACTGCGAGATTTTGCAGAGTAAGTTGATCGCCGATCAGGCGATTGCTATTTTGAATGTGCCGGCATCAGCCATTAACCCCTACGATATTAGCTGCGTTGTGCTGCCGGACGCCAGCGTGCTGCAGCTCGAAGTCGAAGGGCCATCGCCAGTGTTGGCGGCGGATCTGGCCAACGCTGTCGGCGCAGCCGGCCTCAGCTACCTCACCAATCTCTATGACATTTTTGAACTGCGGCAGCTTGATCCTGCTACCCCGCCCGATCAACCCGACTCACCCAACCACCTGACCGATCTGACATTGAGCGTCATTTTGGGGTTGGTCGGCGGCATCGGCTTTATTGTACTGCGCCAGGCTTTGTTAGACTACTTCCAGCAGCCCACCGCCAGCGTCGAGAAGGTTCATGCGTAACCACTCCCTGCTGCCGGCATCCTTCCAACCATCGCCCACGCAAATCACTCTTTTGGCGCTGGGCGTGGCCGGCAGCGTCACGCTGGCCCTGCTGCTGGCCGTCATCGGCTACCGCGACCAGCAGCTGCCCTTGATGGTCTTGGGCGGCCTGGCCGCGGCGGGGATGGGGGCAATCATCTTGTGGCAGCCACAGGTTGGCGCTTACGTGCTGGTAGTCACTATCTGCACCAACATGTCCACCATCTTCACGGATCAGGGATTGCCATCTATCAACAAACCCCTGGTGGCATTCATTTTTGCCAGTTTGCTGCTCAACCGGTTGTTCACGCGGCAGCCCATGCCCCGTCTGGGTTTCACAGAGTGGGCTATGATTGGGTACGGCTGCGTGTGGGCTGCATCCGGCTTTGTAGCTGACCAGCAGTGGTTGGTTATGAATCAGGTGACAGACTTTGCCAAAGATTTCATTATTCTGGTCAGCGTGTTGGCCGCGCTGTCGCAGGCGCGCTACTGGCGGCGGGCGCTGTGGCTGGTGATCTGGTCTGTCACTGCGCTGGCCTTGATGGGCAGCTATCAGGTTCTCACCGGCAATTATGGGCAGACGTTTTTCGGTTTTGCCGGCAGCAGCAGCGAACAAGTCCTCTCTGGCGTGTTGGGATATCGCCTGGTTGGTCCATTGGGCGATCCCAACGTTTATGGCATGATCCTGGCGGCCATGTTGCCGCTGGCTATTTACCGCTTCCTTGATGAACGCCGCCTGCTTTATCGCCTGGCAGGCGGGGCCGCCGCCCTCTTTATCCTGGTAACCATCCTGAACACGTACAGCCGCGGCGCGCTGGTAGCCGTTTTCGTCATGGCCCTTTTCCTCCTGTGGGAACGGCGAGTGCGCCCCGCTTCTCTTTTATTCATTGGCCTGGCGGCAGCGCTGTTGCTGCTGTTTATGCCCGCCGCCTACACGCAGCGCTTGCAAAACTTCACCGACGTTCTCAGCGGCGCGGCCACCGTCCAGGAAGAAAGCTCCCTACGGGGGCGGGCCAGCGAGGCCATCTCCGGCTTGATGATGTTTGCCGAACATCCCCTGTTAGGTGTAGGCGTCGGCAATTACCCCGGCCAATACCAGCAGTACGCCAGCGAACTGGGGTTGGAATACCGGGCCAAACCACGCGAAGCACACTCGCTCTACGTGGAACTGCTGGCGGAGACAGGCTTGCTGGGGTTGGCTGCCTTCAGCCTCCTGTTTGGCAGTCTGCTGCTGCGCCTCAATCAACTGCGGCAAGCCGCCAGCCAGCGCCACGACCCGCACACCGCCTCCTGGATCGCCTCCCTCCTGCTCAGCCTGATCACTTACCTGGCCGGCAGCATTTTTCTGCATGGCGACTATATCCGCTATCTGTGGTTGCTGGTGTCGCTGGCCGTGACCGCCATCCATCTCTACGCAGCCCCGCCCGCAGCGACGGCAAAGACCGCTGTACCTTCCCCGTGATGCCTCATCTCAATGAGGCATCCTCTACCTCTATGAGTACGCTATCTACTCCCGACCCACGCAGCGTCAGCCGCCGTACTGCGCACGCCGTTATCTGGAATTACCTTTCCTTTGGTCTGGGGAAGCTGTTATTACTCATCTCCACCGGGATTCTGGCTCGCCTGCTGAGCAAGGCGGATTTTGGTCTGGTTGGTTTTGCCACGTTGACCATCAACTACCTTTCCGTCATTCAAGACCTGGGGTTAGGCGCGGCTCTCATTTATCGCCGCGAGGGCGTCGCCGACGCCGCCAATACCGTTTTTACCATGAATTTATTGGTAGGCGTGCTGCTGTCGGCGATCACGGCAGCCATTGCCCCTGCCGTGGCCGCCTACTTCCGCGAACCGGCTGTCGTTCCCCTGCTGCGCTGGTTGGGGTTAACGTTTATACTCAACGCGCTGGGCGCCATCCACATTGTGCGCTTGCAGCGAGAACTGGCTTTCAACCGGAAGATAATCCCAGACCTGACCAGGGCTGTTGTCAAAGGGTTGGCCGGCATTGGCCTGGCCTTATTTGGTTTTGGGGCCTGGTCGTTGGTGTGGGGGCAAATCATTGGGGTCATTGCCGGCGTGATTGTGGCCTGGATCGTTTTCCCCTGGCGGCCCCAACTGCGGATTGATAGCGAAATTGCCGGCAGTATGCTCGGCTACGGTTCTTCTATGTTGGGCATTAACGTTCTGGGCGCTCTCACCAATAACATTGATTACGTCATCGTCGGGCGCATGTTAGGCGATGAAGCGCTGGGGGTCTACACCCTGGCGTATCGTCTGCCGGAACTGCTGGTGCTAAATATTCTGTGGGTGGTCAGCGCCGCCATTTTTCCGGCGTACGCGGCTGTACAAAAAGATATGGTCACCCTGCGCCGCGCCTTTCTGGCAACTTTGCGCTATTTAGAGCTGGTCAGCGTCCCGCTTTGCCTGGGTATCTTCCTCACCGCCGATCCCTTTGTGCGCGTCGCCTTTGGCCCGAAATGGGTGGAAGCTGTGCCCGTCGTGCGTATCCTGGCGCTGTTTGTGCTGGTCAGTTCGGTGGGCAGCAACGTCGGCGACGTGTATAAAGCCATTGGCCGGCCTGATATTCTGGTCAAACTGGGGCTGGTTATTCTACCGCCGCTGGTAGCCGCTCTCTGGTATGGGGCGCGGTTTGGCCTGGTTGGCATAGCCCTGGCGCATCTGGCCATGGGCATAGTGCGCACAGCGCTGCGGCTGTGGATTGCTACCGGGAAGATGGAAGTAGGCTGGCGAGACATGGCGCGGGAGATAATGCCGGCCTTCTACGCCGGTCTGGCGCTGCTGGCATGTGGCCTGCCGGCAGTCTGGCTTACTGACAGCCTGCCCCCCTTGCCTCGCCTGCTGCTGATCACCGCCGCGGGCGCAGCGGCTTACCTCGGCGTCGTCTGGCTGCTGGCCCGCGACTCTTTACGCCAGGCCTATCAACTCGTCCGCGCCAGATGATAAAATGGTGTCCCATGAAACACACTCACTCCTTCTCCGCTAACATTTGGCGCAGCCTATTGGCAGTTGGCCTCCTCCTCTGCTTGCTGGCTGGCTTAAAAATTCCGCTTTCCGCCCAGGCTCAAACCCCCACCGCCACTCCCACTCCCGCGCCCGCCGCCAATACCTTTAGTCTCACCCTGGCAGACCTGGGGCAAACCACACAAGTGATGCTCTCGCCGCTGGACGAAATCCTCATCCCCTTCACCACGCCCAAAGATTGGGCTATCCGCGGTGAAACCAGCGCCATTACGCTGTACTACGACGTCGTTTACGGCAGCAGCGCTGCCGGTGGCAGCGGCCTGACGCCAGGGGCCGCGCTGCCGCCCGAACTGGCCGAAGCGCGCCTTGACGTTACCCTCAATGACGTGGCGTTGGCTTCATTCACGCCCTACCCCTCCACCGGCGGCGTGCTGCGCCTGCCCATTCCGTACAGCGCCATCCTGGACCCGGAAGCCAACGCCCACACACTGCGCCTGACGCTTTACGCCGGTTCCAACTGCACCTTGTTAGACAGCATTCGTTTTGTCCTATACGAAAATTCGCAGATTGATCTGACTTACACCCCCCTGCCTCCTGTGACCGACCTCTCCACCTTTCCTCGCCCCTTATGGCGGCAGCGCCTGGCGACAGAAACCAGCCTGATCGTCCTGCCAGATGCCTATAACGACGCTGATCTGAGCGCCGCCGCCGCCGTAGCCGCCGCCATTGGGCAGCAGACAGAGGGGGCCGTGCAAACCGAATTGACCACCGCCAGCGCCCTGACTTCAGAGCAGTTAGCCAGCAGCGATATCGTCGCCGTAGGCCAACCCACGCAAAACAGCTTTATCGCCGATCTCTATGCCCAGAGCCTCTTGCCCACCCGCCTGGCGCCCCAGCCTGTAGACCTGGCTGTCGTCGCTGCTGAAGATACTTACCTGATCACCATGCAGCCCAGAGTGCCGGCAGAGGATCTCGTCGGAAACCGCCTGGTGGCCGAAATTCCTCCTTTTCACCAGGTAACGGCGTGTGATAGCAACTGCTTCGCCAACCAGCGCACCGTTGTCTGGGACATTCCGGTCAGCGGCACGCTTACTACTACCTTGCAAGTCAATCTAAATGATCAGCCGGTTGTCGCCGCCCAAACACCCATCACCCTGACCCTGGTTAACAGCGCCGGCGGGCCGCTGTACACCCGCAGCAGCCAGGTTATTACTGCCGATGCTGAACCTGCCACGAATGGTGGCAGCGTCCTGTACGACGCCGATCGGGTCATCCTCTATCCCGATGATGGCCTGCTGCAAATCATCGCTTCCCCCGCCAGCGCCAGCCATGTGGCGTTGGTAGTAACGGGTTCCTCCGCCGCCGGCGTGACTAAAGCTGCGCGCGCCCTCTCCAGCGCCGAGCCCATTCTCAGTTTTGGCGGCAGCGTGGCTGTCATTCGCGCCATCCGCCATATGCTGCCAGTCCCCACCGGATTGGAGGCTCTACCGGAGACGTTTACGCTGGCTGACCTCGGTTATCGCGGTGCGTCTCTGGAGGGTATCGGTCGCAAAACCTCCTCTATCAGCTTCGACATGCCGGCAAACTGGGCCATCCAACCCGGCGCCAGCCTGACGCTCAACTACCGCCAATCCACCGCTCTCAATACTACCCTTTCCGGTCTGGTGGTAGAATTAAACGGGAACCCGGTAGGCGGGGCGCAGGCCAGCCCCACAGGCGGCGCGCAGGAGTTGGTTATTCCCCTGGCCCCTACCGATTTCAATCCAGGCGAGAGTAACCGGCTGCGGTTTATTGCTGACATGAATATGACCGACCCTTGCCTGCCAGGGAATACGCCGCTGGCCTGGACACGCATTGACATCGCCAGTCAATTGACCTTGCCGCGCCAGGTATTGACGACCACGAGCACAACTGACTCGCAGAATCTGATCGGGCCGGCCGCCGACCTGGGCGATCTACTGTTTGTGCTGCCCGCCGCTCCCACAACGACCGATCTCAACGCACTGGCGCGGCTGGCCAATAAGTTCGGCCAGGACAGCCTCGGCTTTGGCCTGTCGCCGCAGGTGGCGCGCACTGTGGGGGATACAGCCTCGCTCAGCCAGAACTACGTGGTGGCGGTGGGCCGCCCCACCAACAATGCGTTTACTGCCAGTCTGAATGACGCGCTGCCCCAGCCCTTCCTGCCGGGCAGCGATACGTTGCAGGAAACAGTGGGGGCCGTCGTTTACCGTCTGGGCGCAAACGTCAGTCTGGGCATTATCCAGATTATGCCGGCGCCCTGGGCAGGCAACCGTCCTTTTCTGGTTATCAGCGGCGGCAGCGACGAAGGTGTAGATTGGGCCAGCCGCGCTTACGTTGACCCACTACTGTCAGCGGACATGGAAGGCAACGTAACCCTGGTACAGAGGGAACGGGTCGTTTCATTTAACACCACTCAGGGTGGCGGCGGTGGCCTGGCCAGCGCCATCAACAATGTAACGCAAACCCCGGTGCAGATTGAACTGGTGACACCCGCGGCGACAGCAGCCGCTACCAGCGCAGCCGCAGCCATCACAACGCCATCTGCAGCCGCGACGACCGCGCCGGTCAGCGTTTTGCCAGACCGCTACACGCCCCCCTCCAGCCAACCCTCGCCTTCCCTGTGGGTAGTTATTATTGGCCTGTTGGTCGCGGGCGTCGCCCTGGCCATTGGCGGCGTACTGATTAACCGGCGCAAATCACAGAAACAACCATGACAGAAGAAGGGCGGGCGATAGATGACAAGATGGGGAGCAGTATGGACTGGCGCTTTTTGCCGGAACTGCCGGCATCCGGTCAGGCTCTCCTCTTCGGCGCGGCAGATGAAGGGCTGGCCGCCAGTTTCACCGTCACCACCATCACCTACCCGGCTCGCCTCCCTGGTGGAACCATCCGCTTCGACCTGATAGCCCTCCCCAATGGCCTCAGCGCCGCCGCGCTGCTGCCAGACCTGGCGCAGCGGCTCAAACCGGATGGCGCTCTCTATCTGAGTTTTGCTTCCCCCTGGAAACGGTATTGGCGGCCTCGCCGTCGCATCCCTACCCTATCCTCCCTCCGCCGCGTCCGGCAGCAGTTGGCCCGGGCGGGCTTGCAGCCCGTCGCCATTTACGGCATTTTCCCCGACCACCTCTCCCCCACTTACCTGTTTCCCCTTACCCCCGCTGCCCTCCAGTATGTCTTCAGGCAAATGTTGTCCCAGAAATTCGCCCACCTGCGCGCGCCCTTAGCCGGCGCGCGCATCATGGCGGGCGTCCTCACCCAACCCTTCGCTATGCGCAGTCTGGCCCATTTCCTTCCCGCCTACGCCGTGATCGGCAGATTAGACCCCGGCTGAAAGCGGTCGGTTGTACGCATCGGGATTGAGACCTCATGCCTGATTACCTCAGCGACCTGGCTCAGCAGCATTGGCCACCCAACTATGGCGGAGGGCCCCCACCAGCAGAATGGCATTGGGTGTTGAAAACCAATGGAGCTCATGCGGCGCATAACAATTTACTCCTCTTTGGCTTCCCCGCCTCCCACCCGCAGCCAGCGCTGGTAGCTAAAATCTGCCGCACTCCGCGCCACAGCCATACGCTGCAAACGGAATACGTCCGGCTGGGCCAGTTGTGGCGCGCTTTGGGCGAACGCGCCGCCGGGCGCGCCCCACACCCTCTGATCCTGGCCCAACATGGCGCCGACCTGGTGCTGCTCATGAGTTACTGCCCCGGGGACCCTCTGCTAACCGCGCCCACTCGTTTCTGGCAAGACCGGCAGCAAGTAGAAAAGCTGCTGCAGCAAGCCGCCGTCTGGCTGCGCCAGTTGCACCAGGGGGCAGCCCGCCTGGATGAGAGGCTGGATGACGCTTCCGCCGCAGAAGCAGATTTTAGCCGTAAGGCCGCCGCCTTTACCGACCTCTTTGCTTTGCCATCCACCACACGGGATGAACTGGTCCATCTGACCAAACAGGTAACCCAGGCGCAGACCGGCGCCGCCGGCTGCACCCTGCTGCAAGGGGACTTCTGGCCAGGGAATGTGCTCTTACCAGCCACAATGCCAGAGACTGGCTCCCATCAAGACGGCAACAACCCGCCGGCGCACCCCATGACGCTGGTTGACTGGCAATTTTCCCGCTGGGACTGGCACACCACTCTGGACGTGTACCTGTTTATCATCGTTTGCGCTGTCAAGAGCACCGCCTACACCCCTTCCTATGCTGACCGGGCGCAGCGAGCGACGCAACTGCTGCTGTCCTGGCGCACCGATTTGCTGCCCACCTATCTGGCCGCCTACGGGCAGCCCGCACCCTGCCGGCTGCTGCCGCCGCGAGCGGGACTGCTCGCCAGTTGCGTTGAACTGGCCACCCGCCCTTATCTGGCCTTCGGCCTGATGCAGCCGGATGCCGCGCAATGGTATACCCTCTTCACCGAAATTCACCGCCTGTGGCCGCCCGAATCCTGAACGCCATGAAACGTCCGCCACCTTTAGTCACCGCGCGCCCCCTTTTCAATTTAACCCCTTCCGTTAAGGCGCTGCGCCGTGGTCTTCTGCTTTGGCTTCTGCTCGCCTGTTGGCAGGTCGCCTGCCGGCAGGCTGATTTGCCGGCAAACAATACCCCATCCTCGCCCCTGTCGCCCGCCACAAACGGAGCCGCCTGCTGTGAAACGGCAACTGCGCTGCTCCCCGCGCCTACACCGGAGACAGTTGTGCTGTACCCTGAGCCAACTGGCGGCTATCTACCCAACCCCGGCATCGGCTGGCAAAACACGCGCTCCCTACCCGACCGTTTCCCGGAAACCGTGCGCTATACCCGCTTTAATTGGAGTGAACTCCAACCTGCCCCCGACGTATTCGACTGGAGCCCCATAGAAGCGCTGCGCCAGGAAGCGGTCGCCGCCGGCGCACAGTTCCATTTTCGCGTGCGCACCACGCAACCGCCGCCGTGGGGTCCCGGGGCAACGATCCCGGATTGGCTGCTGGCGCAAGGGGCAGGTGTGGTAGACACCGAACGCGGTCCAGAAACCCAATACAGCAGTTGTCTCTTCTTGCGCGAACATGGCAAATTCATTGACGCTCTGCGCCAGCAGTATGATGGCGATCCTGACCTGGCTTATCTGGACATTGGCTCTTACGGTTACTATGGCGAATGGGGCACGCCGCAGTACGACGACACGCCGGATTCGCTGGACTGGCACATCCGCCGTCACATTGCCGATATGTATCTGGGCGGCAGCGCCACCCGCCCCTGCCTGGAACAGGACGGCAGCCGGGGGCAAATCAGCTACGAGTACGCTGGCTTTCAGCGCACCCGCTTACTGATGCCCTATAACCCGTGGCACGAAGATGCGTTATTCTATGCCTTGTCTGCCCGCGCCGACGTGGGCATCCGCTTCGACGCTCTGGGGTCAGACACACACCAACAGCGGTTTCGCGACAAAATCAGCGAAGTAGTAGCGCAGCGCTGGCCCATCGCGCCCATCGTGTTTGAACTGGGCGCAGAAGCCTACACGCCGGCGGCTCTGGGCAACGCCCGCGCTTTTGCTCAGGAGATGCACGCCTCGCTCGTACACGATAATCTGGGCGGCCGGGGCAGCGATGCGGACATTACGGCGCTGCTGGCGGTGGTGGGTTATCATTTACAGTTGCTGCGAGCGGCCTTCCCGGCGACGGCGGCTGCCGGCACAGAAATTATCGTGACAATGGCCTGGAAGAATAACGGCGCCGCCCCCCCTTACAGCGATTTTTTGCTGGCGCTGACCCTGACAGATGCCAATGGCGCGCCGCTGCTACAGCAAATAACGGACATAAACGCCCGCGGCTGGCTGCCCGGTGAAATCATTCAGACCACCGCCAGCATCCCTGTGCCGCCCGACTGGCCCCCAGGCAGCTATGAATTACGGCTGGCGTTTGTCAACCCCGTTACCCAACTGCCGGCGCTGGCCCTGGACAATGAGGGCGCAGATACCCAGGGCCGCACCCGGCTCGGTCTCATTACCATCCAGTAAGGCATGAGGGTTTCCTACCTCATCCCTCTTTCGATCCATCATGTACAATGTCATCTGGTTTATTGACGCCCTGGGAATGGGTGGAGCGGAGCGGCTGCTAGTTCCGTACTTGCGCCATTTACAAGACGGTCCCTTCCGCATTCGCGTCTGCGCCTTTCAGGTAAAGGACGACAATCTGATAGCCGGCCAGATTCGGCAGTCAGGCGTGCCCGTAGACCTGCTGCCCATTCCCCGTTTGCGCGATCCTGGGGCCATCCCCCGCCTGCTGCGCTATCTGCGGCAGCAGCAGGCGCACCTGGTGCATACGCAGTTGGAATTCGCCAATACCCTGGGAACTATTGCCGCCAGCCTGCGCCGCCTGCCAACTGTGGCCACCTTGCACACCTTCGACGATGCACAAACGCCGGGCAAAGAAGCGCGCCGTATCCGGTTGATGTGGTGGGCGCTGCGCCACGGTTGCCGGCAGATTATTGCCGTCTCCGATGGGCTGCGCCATTACCTGGAACAAGAGGCGCGGCTGCCATCTTCCCGCTGCCTGACGTTGTATAATGGCATTGATGTAACCCGTTTTCAGCCGCAGCCGGTGGCCGCCCGCCAGGCGCAGCGACAGGCGTTCCACATCCCGCCCGCCGCGCCGCTGCTGATCACCGTGGCCGTGCTGCGCCAGCCAAAGGGCATCCAACACATGCTGCAAGCCTTGCCCGCGCTGCGCCAGACCTGGCCCGATTTACGCTATCTGGTGGTGGGCAGCGGCGCTTATGAAGCAGAGCTAAAGGCGCTGGCAGTTCAATTGGGTGTGACGGAGGGGGTGATTTTTGCCGGCACGCGCCACGACATCCCCGACCTGTTAGCCATGAGCGACCTCTTCGTGCTGCCCACCCTGGGCGACGCCCTCCCCACCGTCTTGATGGAAGCCATGGCCGTAGGCCTCCCATTGGTCGCCAGCAACGTCGGCGGCGTGCCCGAAATGGTCACGCACCAGCAAAACGGCCTGCTGGTGCCCCCTGGCGACGCGGATGCCCTGGCGCAGGCGTGCCGGCATATCCTGCAAAACCCGGCTCTGGTTCAGGCCATGTCCACCACCGGCCAACAAACCGCCGCCGCCCGGTTTAACATCACCCACCAGGCACACAAACTGGCCCAGATTTACCACAAACTGCTCGCCTAGGTTTCCGTTATCCGTTTCCTGTTTTCTGTTATCTGTTTCCTATTGTCTGTTATTATGCGCATCTTCGTCATTGAGCCGCTGGCTGTCGGCGGCATGATCCATTACGCCTACCAACTTTGCACCGCCCTGGCCGAACAGGGGGCAGACGTCACCCTGGTCACCACAGCCGCGTACGAGATGGCCGCCTACCCCCATAACTTCACCGTGCTGACTCCGCTCAGACTGTGGTCCGCCTTCGACCCCTATTCTTCCCAGCCGCCGCGCCACAAACTGGCTCGCCTGGGGCGCAAACTCCACTGGCAGGCGCGCCGCGCCGTCCGCGCCTTGCGTCTTCTCTACGAATGGACCAAATTGAGCCGCTTCCTGCTGCGCCAGCGCCCCGACGTCGTTCAGTTTGGCAAGATCAATTTTCCTTTTGAAGCCTTTTTCCTGGCCTATTTGCGCCGCCGTGGCCTGCGCCTGACGGACATCTGCCACGAGTTTGAGCTGCGCGAACAGGCCAGCAGCAGTCTATTGCAGCAGGCGTTCGCCCGCCTCAGCAACCGGCTTTACCATCACGTTTACAACCAGTTTGCGCTCATCTTCTTGCATGGGGAAAGCAACCGGCAGCGGTTTCTCTCCCTATTCCCCATCCCTGCCGGCGTCACCCACGTCATTGACCACGGCAACGAGATGGTTTTCACCCGCGAGCACGGCGGCGCAGCCGCCCGCCAGACGCTGCAGCAGCGGTATCAGATTCCTGACGCCGCCGTGGCGGGCACCGCGCCCATTATCCTCTTCTTCGGCAACCTCACCGCCAGCAAAGGCGTACCCGACCTGCTGCGCGCCTTTGCCTTGCTGCGGCAGCAAGCGCGCGCCCGCCTGATCATTGCCGGCTATCCCACCAAGTACATTGACATCGGTGAACTGCACGACCTGGCAGCCGTCTCAGGCATTGCCGCCGACGTGATCTTCGATACCCGCTACATCCCATTCGCCGAAGTCGGGCCCTTGATGGAAATGGCGACAGTAGTGGCCTACCCTTACCACAGTAGTTCGCAAAGCGGCGCGCTGCAAGTGGCCTACAGCTTTGGCCGTCCCGTGGTAGCCACCCGCGTTGGCGGGCTGCCGGATGTGGTGGAGGAAGGGCGCAGTGGTTTGTTAGTGCCGGCACAAGACCCACCCGCCCTGGCCGCCGCCTTGCTGCGTCTGGTCAGCGACCCCGCCCTGGCGGCCGCCATGGGCGCCCACGCCCGCCACCTATCCGAAACCCGCTTCGCCTGGCCCCCCATTGCCCAACAAATCCTCAAAACCTACCAATCCCCCCCTACCACCCATTAACCGTTTTCCGTTGCCTGTTACCTGTTATCTGTTACCCATGTCTCTCCACCTGATCAACACCCCCGCCCAATTCTCCGCCCTGGCCCCCGAATGGAACGACCTGCTGCGTCGCAGTCGCGCGGACAACGTCTTTCTCACCTGGGAATGGGTGACGGCGTGGTGGCGGCATTTTGGCGGCGACTATCGTCCCTGGGTGCTGGCCCTGCGAGCAGAGGATGGCAACCTGCGCGGCATAGCCCCGCTGATGATAGGGCATAAACGATTACCAGGGGGATTGTTTTATCGCCAACTGCTGTTCATCGGCAGCGGGCGCGCCGCCCCGGATCACCTGGAATTTATCACCCTGCCCGCAGATGAAGCAGCCGTAGACCTGCTCGCGCGCGGCGTAGTAACCGGCCCGGGCTGGGACCTGCTGCAACTGGAAAGCCTGCCGCCAGCATCGCCCACATTGGCGGCGCTGCAGCGGCATATTCCTGCCCGCTGGCTGGAAAAGGAAGCGCTGCCCTGCCCTTTTATGCGCCTGCCGGCAGATTGGGAAACGCTGCGCCAGAGCCTGGGCAAAAATCAGCGCCGCAACATCAGCCGGTACGACCGCTACCTGGCTGAAGCTGGCGCCGGGGCGGTGCAGTATGGTCAATTGGATGACGCGGTCGCTATTCCAGAGACTCTGGGCACCCTGGCCAGTCTGCATCAGGCCGTGCAGCAGGAACAGGGGCACGCTGGCGCCTTTAGCGACCCGCGCATGTTACCCTTCCAGCAAGATGTGGCCGCGCAGTTTCAGCAGCGCGGTTGGCTGCGCCTTTACTGGCTGCGCCTGGGGGGGAACCCCATTGCTATGATGTACTGCTTCCTCTATGGCCGGCGACTCTCCTTCTACATCACTGGCTATGATCTGGCCTGGTCTCGTTTCGGGCCAGGGCGGCAGGTGATCGCTTACGCCTTGCAGCAGTGTGTAGCGGATGGGGTGGAACTGTTCGATTTTCTACGGGGGGATGAAGCGTACAAATTTGATTGGGGGGCGGAAACACAACACAATGTGCAGTTACGGGCTGCCGGCAGTTTATGGGGCAAACTCTTGCTGGCCAGCCAACGGCTGCGCCGTCGTTGGCGAGAGACGTGACAGGTCTCCAAGACCTATCACGTCTTATTTCCCTGGTAGCCGCTCGCGCTGCGCCTTTTGCCACAGCACCGTTTGCTGGCCGCGTAGATAGCGCACCAGCCCTTGCATGGTGGCCCAGTTGCTGCTAAGGAGGAAGTAGGCTAATGCCGGCATTCTCCTCCGCTGCCCTACTCGCTCCTGCCACGCTCCCCACACAGCCAAAACCAGCGCCGCTGCCTGCCCGGCCAACGCCAGGCGCAGCAGCCGCCCTCCTCGACCGCGCCATACCGCCAATACACTGCTTCCCAATGCGCCCAGTAGAAAAAACGGCAGCAGCAGCCGCAGAAACTTATGCGAAAACAGGGCAAACACCATCCACGGCGACCGCCAGGGCCAGACACGCGGGCGAAACAGCAGTTGAAACCGCCCCGCCGTGATCCGCCGCCGCCGAATTTGTTCCTCCTGGTTGGATTCCGCCGCCGTTTCCCAACAGACCGCCGCCGGCTCATACACCACCCGCGCCCCTGCGCCACAGAGACGCACCGCCAGGTAAGCGTCGTCGTTGATCACGTCTGCGGGAATGGGGTGGAACAGGTCGCGGCGCACGGCCATCATCTCCCCCACTACGCCCACAGTGGAGCCAATGGCGCTCTCCCACTGCTTGATCGCCGACTCATATCGCCAATAGACGCCGGAAGAGTCGCTGATACCGCCCGCCGCCTGCTGGCGGTCATGGCTGCCCCGGATCGTCTTTTGCCCGCTGACCCCACCCACCTGCGCATCCGCAAAGTGTCGCACCAACATCCGCGGCGCGTCGGGCAGATAAAACGCATTGGCATCGGAAAACAGTAAAATGTCGCCGCCGGCCTGCGCCGCGGCGCGGTTGATAGCCGCGCTCTTCCCCTGGCGCTGCGGCTGGTGCAGCAGGCGCACCCCCTGCGCCGCATAGGTCGCCACTATTTCGGGCGTGCCATCGTCAGAGCCATCGGTGACGAAAATAATCTCCAGGCGCTCTGGCGGATAATCCAGAGCCAGGCTGTTCTCTACTTTGGCGGCGACGACTTCCGCTTCGTTATAGGCGGCGATGATCAGGGACAATGCCGGCAGCAGGCCCTGCCCCTGGCGCGTTGGTTGCGGCCGCAGCCGCGCCAGCAGCCACAACAAAGCCGGATAGCCGGCATAATGATACCCAATCACGAACAGGCAAAACCAGGCGACGACATCCATACTTCTCTGCGCCCTTTTTCTTAAGA
>CAZDSN010000021.1:0-16875 GCA_964507675.1 uncultured Ardenticatenaceae bacterium
TGTCAAATGCGCGGTAATCCGCCCAGCCTTTGAGGGACAGAACCTTGGTGATGGCAGCGGTCAGCGAGGTTTTGCCATGGTCAATGTGACCAATGGTGCCGATATTCACATGTGGTTTCTCACGTACAAATTTCTCTTTGGCCATAGCTTAGAATCTCAATCCTTTGTTGCTAATATGTCTATCAAACGCAGCGCCTACCCACTTGGGATGTGCGTTGAATAAAAAGGTGCAACTCGCACAAATACATAAGGGTTGACAGGCATTGCCACGAAAAGAATTGTCCAATCGGATTCACATTCTGGCAGTCGCCCCACGACTTCCAACTCACCAGAGGCAGGAAATCAGGCCTGGAAATCGTTTACAATTCGCAACAATGCCCCGCTCCCATCCTGGAAGCGGGGCACAAAGCCCACGATGGGACTTGAACCCATGACCTCATTCTTACCAAGAATGTGCTCTGCCTGCTGAGCTACGTGGGCATCTTCAGTAAAAAGTACCGGTGAACAGTGATCGGTGTTGGTAAAGCTGGATACTGCTTACTGCACACAACTTACTGGAAGGTGGGCCAGGTAGGACTCGAACCTACGAAGCGCGTCGCGCAGCGGATTTACAGTCCGCCCCCTTTGCCACTCGGGACACTGACCCAGGATTATTATGCGTGTTAAATCGGAGCACGTTGCTCAAGCCGACGATGGGACTTGAACCCATAACCTATGCTTTACAAGAGCATTGCTCTGCCAATTGAGCTACGTCGGCATGGTGTCCCGTATCATCATGGTACACTCTGATACAGACCAATAAGTATAAACAGTTCACGTTTATTCGTCAACAGGCTGAAAATGCAAATTTGTGAACCGGCAAATTCGCAACGCATATTGGGGTCAGGGGACTCTGTGCTATAAGAGGTATCTCCCATTTGTTTGAAACCACATCCTATCTACGCTAGACTACGTATGTGCAACACGATCATGTCCGCTCACTCACCCTGCCCATCTTGATCCTGACTGTGGGGCGCTGGTTCCTGAATACCGGTACGCGCATGGTTTACCCATTCTTGCCGGCATTTGCCCGCGGCCTGGATATCACCCTGCTGCAGGCTTCTCGCCTGGTGGCTGTGCGCAGTTTTGCCGGCATCCTCAGCCCCCTTTTTGGCGCCCTTTCAGAACAGTATGGTCGTCGCCCCATCCTGATCCTCTGCCTGTTAGCCCTTAACGCCAGCAGCATCCTGGTCCTTCTCTGGCCTGGCTACGCCGCCTTTGGCCTGGCGTTAGCTCTATGGGCCATTATCAAAGTTATCTTCGATCCAACCCTGCAAGCGTACATCGGCGACTCTGTGCCCTATGCCGTCCGCGGGCGCGTTATATCCCTCACCGAACTCTCCTGGTCAGCGGCTCTGCTGTTGGGCGCGCCCCTGGTTGGCTGGCTGATTGGCGCCTACGGGTGGCAGGCGCCTTTCGTTGGTTTGGGAGCAGGCGGGTTGGTGACGGGTCTGGTATTGTGGCGCATCATGCCGCCTGCGCCGCGTCGCACCGGCTATAGCCCGCGACTGCGCCATCTGGTTCCCATGCTGCGCCGCCATCCCGTGATCCTGGCTGCCTGTCTTTACGCTTTGCTGCTAATGCTGGCTAACGACATTATCTTTATCGTCTATGGCGATTGGATGGAAGCCTCCTTTGGTCTCAATTTGGGCGCACTCGGTCTCGCTGCCGGGGTTATCGGCGGCTCCGAAATTGTCGGCGAATTGTCAGCGGGTTGGGCGGTTGACCGTTTTGGCAAACGTCCCGTGGTCATTCGCATGGGACTGCTAGGCGGGCTATCCTACGCCCTGCTGCCGTTTATCAGTTCTTCGCTGGCAGCAGCTTTGATTATGTTAGCCATCACTTTCTACTGTTTTGAAGTCACCATTGTCGGCGCTATTCCTTTGTTAACGGAACTGGCGCCGCAGGCACGCAGCGTGGTGATGTCTGCCGTGGTAGCCGCTTCCGCGCTGGGGCGGGCGTTGGGGGCCTGGTTGGGGCCGGAGATATGGGCGTGGGGAGGCATTCGCGCCAATGGCCTGATCAGCGCAGGCCTGGCTGTGTTAGCTATCCTGGTATTGATCCGCTGGGTACACGAAGCGGGTGCGCCGCATCCCACGACGAATGAAAAAGGAGAGGATTATGCCCCAACCCATTGATATGCTCATTCATTCGGCGGCGCAGGTGTGTGTCGTGCCGGCAGTTAGCGCTGCCGGCAATCACCGTCCGCAGCGGGGAAAGGCATTAGGCGACCTGGGTCTCATCCTTGACGGAGCGGTGGCCGTACACCAGGGCCGTATTCTGGAAACTGGCCCCAGCGCCGCACTGCAAAAACGTTATCAGGCGGCTGTGGTCATTGACGCCGCTGGTAGCTGCGTTTTACCTGGTTTTGTAGACCCCCACACGCACATCCCCTGGATGGGCGACCGGGCCAATGAGTTCGAGCAGCGGCTGGCTGGAGCCACGTACATGGAGATCATGGCTGCTGGCGGCGGCATTATGTCCACGGTGAATCGCACGCGCCAGGCCAGTCTGGAGGAACTGGTGGCAGACAACCTGCCGCGGCTGCGGCGGATGCTGGCTTACGGCACCACCAGCGCCGAAGCCAAAACAGGGTATGGCCTGGATCAGGCAACAGAATTAAAGCAGTTGGCGGCCATGGCGGCCCTGAACGCGCAGCAGCCAATTGAGTTGTCTCTGACTTTTCTGCCGGCACACGCCGTCCCCACCGAATATCGCGGGCGTACCGATGAATACGTTGACCTCATCATCCATCAAATGCTGCCTGCGGCGGCCGCCTGGTCGGCCGGGCAGCAAATCACCCTCTTTTGCGACGTTTTCTGTGAAGAAGAAGTCTTTGATGTATCCCAAACCCGGCGCATCCTGTCCGCAGCTCAAGAACTAGGTTTCCATCTGAAAATCCATGCAGATGAATTCGTGGGATTAGGCGGCACAGCCCTGGCCGTAGAAATGGGAGCTGTTTCCGCCGATCACCTGGTGCGTACGCCCGCTGGTGACATCACCGCTCTGGGGCGCAGCGATACCATCGCCGTCGGGCTGCCAGGCACGCCTTTTGGTCTGGCGGAACAGGAGTACACGCCGGCGGCCGCCATTCTGGACGCGGGTGGGGCATTGGCCCTGGCCACTGACTGCAATCCAGGCACCTGCTGGTGTGAATCCATGCAAATGGTCATTGCCCTGGCCTGCCGCTACATGAGATTGACGCAGGCGCAGGCAGTGGCTGCCGCCACGCTCAACGCCGCTTTCGCCATTGGCCGGGGGGAGGAGATTGGCAGCCTGGATGCCGGCAAACAGGCTGACATCCTGATCCTCAACACTCCTGATTACCGTCATCTCGGCTACCGCTTTGGCACGAACCTGGTGCAAACCGTGATCAAGCGCGGGCAAGTCGTGGCCAATCACGGCGCGCCAGCCTGAAAGAAACGTCTCCGTCATGCCAGTCCCCTGCCTGGGTTTGCCCGACTATGGGCCAGGAGTATAATCCTCTGCACAATTTAGCGTCCTTCTCACCCTGAATCTGAGGCAGCCCGTCAGGCCGGCGCTTCAGGATTTGCCAGAGGCAAACGGTGGGGCAGGCATAGGAGTCTGCCCGGCCATGAGATGATACGCTATAGTATAAGGAAGCAATTGGCATGAAGTGGCAGCAATTACTGGTTGGGTTTCTGTTAGTCTGGCTGTTGGCAGCCTGTGGTGAAAAAAATACCCCGGAAACGACGCCTCTGGCCGCCACCGCCCCCAGCCCAGACAGTGGTGCGGCCGTCACTCTGCCCCCGCCCAACACCTCTGTCCCACCTACTCCGACACCTGTTCCCCCCACACCCACACCAACTGAACCCCTGGCGGCTTCTGTCAACGGCCAACCCATTTTCCTGGCCACCTTTGAAAAGGAACTGTCCCGCTATGAACAGGGGCAGCTTGACCTCGGCCTGACGCCTGGCGCAGATGGCAGCGACCATCGCGCTGTTGTTTTAGATACCCTCATTGAGCAAACCCTGATCGCCCAGGCTGCTGCCGCAGCCAATATGGCCATTACGCCGGATATGGTGGCGCAAAAACTGGCCGAACTAAAAGAGTTTGTGGGAAATGAAACCAACTTCCAGGCATGGCTGCAGGCCAACCAATGGACTGAGGCCGAATTCCAGACAGCTCTGGCTATGGAAATGCTCACCGAAAAGATGAAAACGGAAGTGACCAGCACCGTGCCCTTTGCCGTGCCACAGGTGCACGCCCGCTATATACAGGTGAGCGATGCCGTCCTGGCGCAATCGCTGTGGGCACAAATCCAGGCCGGCGGCGATTTCGCTGAACTGGCCCGGCAAAACTCATTGGACCGGCTCACAGGTGAAAACGGAGGGGATCTGGGCTTCTTTTCGCCTGGCACGCTCCTTGTCCCTACTGTGGAACAGGCCGCCTTTGCCCTGGAAGTCAATCAAGTGAGTGATGTTATCACGGTTACAGGCAGCGACAGCAGCCTGACTTATTATATTATCCAGGTGCTGGAAAAAGATCCGCAGCGGGCCCTCTTGCCAGAGCAGCGCGCGGTTTTGCTGCAAGAAACATTTGAAGCCTGGCTGCAAACATTGTGGGACGAGGCAGACATTGTCCGCACTGTGGATACCGGCGGATAAGAGTGCATTCGCGAGTAGATTAAAACAGATGGCCAAAACAAGACAATCCCGACAACAGAAGAGACGACGCGGCTTTAGCTGTTTGAATGTCCTGACCGTCATGGTGCTGGCTTTTGCGGCGCTGATTGCTGCCGGCATTCTGGCTGTCACTCTATGGTCAGGCAAACTGGATGTCAGCCAGTTCTTGCCGCCGCGAGAAGAGCCGCCACTGCCCACTGTGGTTGCATTGGCCGAAGTGCCCACCGTCACGCCTGGCGTGACAACAGAGCGCCTGCAGCCCACCTGGACCCCCTCGCCGCTGGAACCAACCGATACGCCGCCGCCAACCAACACGCGCCGGCCTACCTTAGAGCCATCTATCACACCGACTCTCCCGCCGGCCACGCCCACACGCACCCCTACGCCCACGCCCACGGAAACCCCTACTATCACCCCCACCGGCCCCACACCTACTGCCACCAACACCCGCTCGCCGTTTCCCTTCACCAAGTCCATTGACAGCCCCATTTACCTGCGCAACTTCGCCAATAATGCCGGTTGTAACTGGCTGGGTATCGCTGGCGAAGTGGTAGATTTGAGCGGCAACCCTGTCCCTGCCGGCAGTTACCAGGTGCACATCTGGGAAAGCGGCATTGACGCCCGCGTAGCCACAGGCACCGCGCCAGCTTACGGGCCTTCCGGCTGGGAGCAGTTTGTCTTCGATTCACCCATCATACGCACCTATAATATCCAGTTGGAAACGACGGCGGGCACACCCGTCTCCCAGGTGTATCAAGTACAAACCCGCGCCAGTTGCAATGATAATCTACTGCTGATGTTGTTTGTGCAAAATCATTAGCCATCCGTATGACGCTGTACCTGGTAGGCACGCCTATTGGCAATATGGAAGACATTACGCTGCGGGCGCTGCGCATTTTGCGAGAGGTACGCCTGATCGCCGCCGAAGACACGCGGCACACGGGGCGGCTGCTGCAGCATTATGATATCGTCACCCCCCTGCTTAGTTACCACGAGTACAGTACGCCGCAGCGGCTGGCGCAGTTAGTGGCGCGTTTGCAACAAGAAGATGTGGCTTTGGTGTCCGATGCCGGCATGCCTGGCCTGTCAGACCCCGGCTATCGGCTGGTCCGCGCAGCATTGGACGCACAGATTCCTGTTGTGCCCATCCCTGGAGCCACTGCTGTTACCACGGCGCTGGTAGCCAGTGGTTTGCCCACAGATAGCTTCCTCTTTCTAGGGTTCTTACCGCGCCGCCGCAGCGCGCGCCAGGCAGCCCTGGCAAATGTGGCGCAGCTTCCTTTCACGCTCATTTGCTATGAAGCGCCGCACCGGCTCCTGGACTTGTTACAGGATATCTTACACACCCTGGGCGACCGCGATGTGTGCATTGGTCGGGAGTTGACAAAGCTGTATGAGGAACTATGGCGCGGTTCCGTGAGCGCAGCTTTACAGCACTTTGAGGCGGGGCAAATCAGGGGAGAGTTTACATTAGTGCTGGCCGGATCGCCGCCCCCCACCGATTGTTGGGATGAAACCGCCATCCGCGCCAGACTGGCCGAAAAAATAGCGACTGGCATGGGGCATAAAGAAGCAGCCGCAGCCGTAGCGGCGGAATCCGGCTGGCGTAAGCGAGACGTTTACGCCCTGCGCGAACAAGCGCAGCGATAACGCCTGACGAGGAACGAAGATTTTTTGCCACGAATTGCACGAATTATCACGGATTTTTCTCGGCGCCGCCGCGTCTCTGCGTAAGGCTATTTACATAGGAAACAACTCGCGCCGGATCATATACTTCATACCTTCATGAGAGTCTACTCTAAACGAGTTAATGTCAACTCATAAGGGCCGCCTTCATCAAAAAACTCTTTGATGACAATCGTCCAATCACCATCGCTGGTAATATTAAAAGATCGCAGTTGCTCAGGTTCGCCCGCCAGATTCAGATCAATGCGCGCGACTTCCTCCCCGTTCGGATCGCGCAAAATCAGCACCAGGTCCCCTCTAGTGTCGCCGGGAGTCAGGTTCAGTTCTATCGCGGTATTGGCTGTGCCGGCAAAGTGCCACACCGCCCCTTTCCCCGGCAGCAATGTACCCGCAACCGTTTGCCCATAATCAATTTCCCCGGCCTCTTCCAGATTATCATACCCCTTGGCCGTGATAGAAATCTCGTATTCCCCCGGCTCGCCGAAAAACTCCCGCACCATCACTGCATAAAGGCCATCCACCGGCAGCGCCATCTCAATCACCTCCCCTTCTCCCGACAAATTCTCATCCTTTTGCGCCAGGCGGTGCACCAACGGGTCCAGCAGCCAGATATCCATATCCAGGTTGTCCCCCAGCGGCGTCACCAACACGGTTACCTCATCCCCTGTATGCCCCTCGAAAAACCAGGCGTGTACTTCATTTCCCTGCAAGGTGGCCCGCTTAACGTTGCCATACACCAGATCGCCCGCGTCGTAAAAATTAGACGTGATTTCTCCCCCTTCATCCAGCGCCAGAGTATAACTCCCTCCTTTATCGGAAAAACTGCGAATCTGCACTTTATAAGCGCCGGTTACCGGCAGTTCAAAACCCACCAGCACTTCGGGATCGCCGACAAAAGTCTCATCTTTCGTCATCAGCAGTTGCCCATCTGGCCCCACCAGCTCAAAAATGAGATCGATCTGATCATTGAGCGGAGTCAGCACAATCGTCACCAGTTGGCCGGCATCGCCGCGAAATGTCCACACGGGCCGCGCCCCCTCCATCAGTTCACCCGTAATAACCTGGCTCAAACCAATCTCCCCGCCGTCTTCAAATTGAGGCGTCTGGCTCAAAGCCAGCGACAAGGTATAGCGTCCCGTTTCGCCAAAAAACTCCGTTACCTCCACTTGATATTCACCCGTTTCCGGCAAGGGCACGTCGAACATCACCTCCACCTCACCGGGCAGACCAAAATCAGCCTGGTCCAGCACCTGTCCAGAGGGCGCAATAAGCAGCAGCGTTAAATCTGTATCGAGATTGTTAGGATTGGCCGTCAAAGTGGCATAGCTGCCGCTTTCTCCCGGAAACACCCAGATATCCGTTTGATCATTGCTGAGCAGCCCGGCAACACTTTCACCCTGATTGATGCGCCCTTGAGAAATACGGCTGCTGCGATCGGCGGCAGCGCCTGCCTGCCAGACAGTAGCGCTGAGCATTTCATTGAATATGGGTTCAAAAACCGGCCAATTGTCCGTTTCTGCCCCTAGCAGCAGCAGCAAAGGCGCAGTGGGTGTGGCGTCTGGCGGATAAACAAGAATGAACCGTAAATGGGCGTTGAGATCTTTGCGCACGAACAGAGCCAGCGGGTCGCGGGGCAGATCGGCATAAGCGGCCTGAATGCCGCCGATAGTGATGCTGTGGATCGTCAGGATAATTTCGCCGCGCAGCGAGAGCAGGCGCAGTAGTTGAGACAGCGCATCAACGGGGTTGGTCGCCCCTTGTGCAAAATCTATGGGCAATTTGGCGGGCAGCGCCAACAAGAATGCGCCGCTGCCGATCACTTCCTGATCTAACAGCCGGCTGCCGGTTTCCTTGCTATCCACCAGCAGCACACTGTCCGGGCCAAGCCGCGCTGGCCAGGGCGGCTGCTCTTGCACATCGTCCAATATCACCCATCCAGGGGGTTTGGTCAGGCGCAGGCTGGTCGCTGCCAGATTCACCTGTACCTGATTGGCTACATCGGTAACGATCGTTTCGGGGGGCGTAGTGCTGGGTTGGGGCGTGTGGGTCGTCAACGGCAAAAATGCCGGCGCTGGCGCGGTCAGACTGCCCTGGACAGGGGGAGTGGTAGGCTCAGTTGGGCTGAGCGACGGCGTGGGCGATTCAGTTGTGGGGGGCGGCATAGCCCGGCAAGCAGAAACCACAAGCAAGACAACACCTGCCAGAAAACCCGCGCGGACACGTTTACGCATAGAGTTGTGGGATTAGCCCATCCCATAACGTTCGCTAGCAGTATCGCGCTGTAAATCAGCAGCGTTCTGTTATCCAAGCGTTCTGAAAAATGGGCAGGCGGCAACGCTGTGTCCCGAAAACCCACTGGCGTAAAGTAAAATACCGCAGTCAGGTCCATGCCTTATCAGATTCATCCCATCTATGTGGATGAATCTGTATCAGCACCGGTTGGTGGCTGGCGATCGTCAACTTCCCCACATCAGAACCAGGTGATGGCTTACTGGCCTGCTCCTTGCGAGCACGCCGCGCCAACTGGTCAGGAACCTGACGACAAACAAGCCTTCAGTGACCATTCCGGACAACTTTCCGTTGTCGTCGGGTCACTTCTCCGCTGTTGGCATACACCCACGCATTGTGGGAACCTGTTTGCCAACAAGGAACTACGGCTGCGGCAAATTCCAATCGCTCCCCAAAATCACCAGGATATCGTAATCACCCTCCGCTTCCGTGCCATTGCTGACATTGAGCGGCGGCAACGACATAAGCTGCGTCAAATATTGCGTCGTGTGGGGGTGAGAACCGAAATCAATGATCTGGGTCGTGCGGTAATCGGCCGAATCAGCGTTACCTATCTCGGTAACGTTAATGTTAAACGATTGTAGATAAGTCTGCGTATTGCCCGCCAATCCAAATTGGGGTGTGCCGTTGAGCAGCGCTACTCGTGCTGCTTCTTGCGCCATTAAATCTGGCAGGTTTTCAATCAGCGGCGTCGGAACGGCTGGCGGCGCAAATAAGCGATCGCGCAGGTGACGAATGTTGTCTCTAATAGGCACCAGAACCTGCCACCCTTCCGGGGTGGTTTCAGGATAAACGTAGTTGAAATCAATCACGGCAGTTTCAATACTGTCGCGTGGAATGTCTTGCATGAGCAAGGCGAGTTGAATCGCCTCGTCTGGGGTCATGTTCGTGCGCACGTTTCGCTGGAAAGTTTGCCACAATCTGGGCGCTTGCGCAATTAATTGGGGCAGCATATTGAGCTGGAAGATTTTTTCGCGCACGGCCATCACCACCTCTTGTTGGCGCGCCGCCCGGTCAACGTCCCCCTGCGCCGTAGCGCGGGTGCGCGCATATTTCAAGGCTGCCTGCCCATCCAGGTGGTGCTCCCCTTCTGCCAGGAAAAACGGGTCGTATCCGTAACAGCGATCTGGATAAGTTTCGTCTTCAATGGTCTCGGCAACGGCCACATCTATGCCATCTATCAAGTCTACAATTTCCACAAAGGCGTCAAAATTGATCGTCACGTAAAAGTCAACATTGATGCCCAAAGTAGCCTCGACGGTTTCTACAGCCAGGGCCGCCCCTCCCCCCGGATATTCATAAATTTCGCCAAAATAGTACGCCTGGTTAATCCGGTCTACCTCAAACCCGGGAATCTCTACCCACAGATCGCGCGGCAGAGACAGCGTGGCCCCTGACAGGCCAATCGGGTCTACGGTCAGCAGCATCATCGTATCGGTGCGCGTGGGGCCGGTGTCATCGCAGCGCTGGTCAATACCTAGCAGTAAAACAGTCACCCGTTCGTGACCTGACCAGGCGCTGGGAGAGTTGGTGTTCACAATGGGAAGGGGTTGGTCGGATTCTGTGACATCTGGCGGGGGCAGCGTGCCGGCATCTGTCGTCTGGCTGCCGGCATCTCCTGGCGTAAACTCTGGTCCCGTCACCTCCCACGCTGCCGCCATACCCTGTACCGTACGGTACAGCCAGGCAGCGCTGCCAAATAAAATCACGGCGCCCAGCAGAATTAGCAGGACCACCCCCCAGAGGGGCAGGCGAATACGTGATGGAGGTCGTCTTGAACTATTTGTTGCCATACTCAAGCTATCTATTCCACCTGACCGGAACGCGTGGCTTCTCTGATATGCTTATGACAGCCAGGGGCGCAGCCATCTTACATCCTCAGTGGCTGCTAATTGGCACACAAGATGAACTGATTACCTGATCTGTTCCCGATAGTATAACATGGGGAAAGGGCTTGACAAGCCAGACGAAATTTTTATAATGACATCTACATTATTATAGTGAAAGCGTCAGACGTTGCCGGCATTCAATCGCAGCGTCTGGGCAGCGATAAAGAGGGTAATGCCTCTTCGTTGCGATGATCGGGACGAGTAGTTGTCGAGCCTGTTCCAGAGAGTGGCGGTCAGTGGCTGAGAGCCGCCACAGCAAAGACGACAGCCAAAACCACCCGTGAGCGGTTTTCGGAACGCCATTGGGCCAGTATGAAAATCCGGGTTGCTCCGTTACCAGCACACCAATAAGGGCTGCCAGCATTGGCTGGCGACTGAAAGTTGGGTGGAACCGCGAGGCTAATGACGCCATCGCCCCAACACGGGCGGTGGCGTTTTTGTTTGTGGCACAAGCCGCCGCCTGCTGCCGGTCACACCAAATCCTTTAGTCTAGCGGAGGTTGTATCATGTCTGAGATGAATGGAATTCCCTACGAACAATCTGAACTGTACAAAATACGCCATTCGGCGGCGCATGTCATGGCGGAAGCTGTGCTAGAGTTTTTCCCGGAAGCCAGGCTGGCCATTGGCCCGCCTATTGAAGATGGTTTCTACTACGATTTTGATCTGGGCAAAGATGTCAACGGCAAACCTGTCGCCTTTTCACCCGAAGACCTGGAACGAATCGAACAACGGATGAAGGAACTGCTCAGAAGCAATGCCCGCTTTGAGCATTCCTCTAAGTCTATAGTCGAGGCCGAACAGTTTTTTGCCGATCAGCCGTACAAATTGGAGTTAATCCAGGAACTGGCTGCCGGCAAAGTAGACGAAAATGGCAACCCCATTGCGCAGCCCGTGCAGCAGGTAGGCATTTACCAACACCGCAATTTCGTTGATCTGTGCCGTGGCCCTCACGTGCCGGCCACGAAAGAGATCAAAGCCAACGCTGTCAAAATCTTGCGCACGGGTGGCGCATACTGGCGCGGCGATGAAAATCGCCCGCAACTGCAGCGTATTTATGGAACGGCCTGGCACAACAAAGTTGAACTGGATGAGTATTTGCAGCGGCTGGAAGAAGCCAAACTACGGGATCACCGCCGCCTGGGGAAGCAGTTGGGCCTGTTCCACATCTCGCCCCTGGTTGGCTCCGGGCTGCCGCTGTGGCTGCCCAAAGGGGCTATACTGCGCGAGACGCTGGAAGGCTTCCTGCGCCGCGCCCAGGTGGAGCGCGGTTATCTACCCGTGATGACGCCGCATATTGGCAAGATTGACCTGTACATCAAGAGCGGGCATTACCCTTACTATAAGGAAAGTCAGTACACGCCTATTGATGTGGATGGCGAGGAATTCTTGTTAAAACCGATGAACTGCCCGCACCACATTGAAATCTACAACAGCGAGCCACGCAGTTACCGCGACCTGCCGCTGCGTCTGGCGGAATTTGGGGCGGTCTATCGCTATGAGAAAAGCGGCGAATTGACGGGCCTGACGCGGGTGCGCGGCTTCACGGTAGATGACTCACACCTGTTTGTGACGCCTGAACAGTTGGAAGATGAGTTTGTGGAAGTGGTGCACCTTATCCAGTATGTGTTCCAGACAATGGGTTTCTCCGATTTTCGGGCACGCCTGGGCACGAATGATCCGAACAGTGACAAATATGCCGGCACGCCCGAGATGTGGGAGCGCGGCATCAACGCCATCAAACAGGCCGCCGACAAAGCCGGCATTAACTACAGCATCGAAGCAGGCGAGGCTGCCTTCTATGGTCCTAAGCTAGACTTCATCTTCCGTGATGTGTTGAAGCGAGAGTGGCAGTTAGGCACAGTGCAAGTGGATTTTCTGTTACCAGAGCGGTTCGGCCTGGAGTATACGGGCGCGGATGGGCAGAAGCATCGCCCGGTCATGATTCACCGCGCCCCGTTTGGCAGCATGGAGCGCTTTGTGGGCATCTTGATCGAACACTTCAATGGGGCTTTTCCCTTATGGCTCTCCCCTGTCCAGGCGGTGATGATTCCCATTACAGACGGCCACATTCCCTATGCCCGCCAGATAGCCGCAGAACTGCGCGCTCTGGGGATGCGGGTGGAAGTGGACGACAGCAGCTCGCGCATGAACGCTAAAATTCGGGATGCGCAGTTGCAGAAAATCCCGTACATGCTGGTGGTCGGCGATCAGGAAATGGAACAGGGCGCTGTGGCCGTGCGTACGCGCCACAACGAGAATCTGGGCCCGATGCCGCTGGCGGCGTTCAAAGCCCGCGTGCAGCAGCTGCTGGCAGACAAGTCGGCTGAATTGTAATCGCCAGACTACAAAAGTCTGGGAGACTTTTGTAGTCTCTCATTGGGGCAGTTTTGGGCGGTTACCCGCCCAAAACTGCTTTTTTTACGGCGACAGCGTGGGGGTGGACGTAATCGGCACAGTAACGGTGAGGGGAATGGTGGGCGTCGGCGTGAGTGTGGGGGTAGGGGTAGGTGTGGGCACAAAGGTAAAGTTGGCCGACACCACCACAAAATTGGTGCGGCCCGGCAGCACGTCCAGAGTGCGACGATAGCTGGTTTCCTCAAAGGAGAGGAAAAGGGTGTAACGGCCTGCCGGCAAGTCCGCTGCCACAAAATTCTCCTGCCACACGTCATCGGGATCGACACCCTCTTGATACGTGCGGGTGCGGCGCAGGGTCGCGCCGGCGTCCAGCGGATATAACTGCACCTCTGCCCCAGGAATCATGGTTCCCTGATTGTCTACAAAGCGCCCGGCCAGCGTCCCCCATCCTTCATACGGGGCAATCCACAGCAGTGGATTGCGCGTGTCAAAGTAATTATTGTTACCCACCCGCACTTCCAGATGCAAATGCGGTCCCGATACTTCCCCCGACGCGCCCACGCCAGCCAGCAGTTGCCCCTGCTCTACGTCGTCGCCCACCTCTACAAACAACTCCAGGGTGTGCGCGTATAGCGTATAGACATCCTGCCCCTGCCACTGCCAATCATGCTTGACAATGACGGTATTCCCATAGTAGTTAACGCCGCTGGGATTGAGCAACGGCCCTGCCCAGACAACCATGCCGCTACTGGCTGCCAGAATAGGCGTGCCGCTGGGATTCGGAAAGTCCAGGCCGTGATGAATACGGTAAGGGGCATACTGCGGCAGTAAGACATCGCTGCCATAGGGATAGTATTCCAGATCATAGTTGCGCGTGCCCGATGGCAGCGGGCGAATCAACCAGTAATGGTCGTCGGGATGGAGGGAGAGGGGAACTTCGTAGGGAGGTGGTCGCCAATCAAGCGGGGGAGCCGGGCCTGTATCTGGCGGCCAGCGCAGTTCTGCCTGGTCCGGTCGAATCCCTGCGGGCAGGGTACCATTATTCACATAGGTGGGCGTGGGGGTCTGCGGTACGATGCCCGTCTCTACGGCTGACATCACTGCGGTAGCCGGGTTCGCTGCCCGAATGGTGGTTGGCAAATTGCCGGCAGCCTGCTGCGGAGCCAGGGTCAGCGTCTGAGTGGGCTGCAGAACGGCGGCTGTGGCCAGCAGGCGGGGCGTTGCCGGTTCTGCGCCAGGAGCGCAGCCAGCCAATAGCGCCCCAACCACCACGGTTGTTATCAGGCGATACAGCCGTTGCATCTTCACAGAATGTCAGGGAAGCTCGCCAAAAGCATCTAGCAGCTCATCCGCCTGGTACAACTCGGCCATGGCGGCGTTCCAGGTCAGGCCATCCGTCTTCTCAAAGTGCCAGAAGCGGATACTGGGAAAATAGGTGCGCCAGGCCGTATCTGCCGGAACTCGCTGCCAGCCGTAATCAGCCGCCAGCGCAGACAGGTCAATATAGTAACCGGCCGGAATCGCTTCTTTCCACTTTCCCCCCTCATCATAATAACGGGCGTCTTGCCCGTAGCGAGCGCGAAAATCCCAGGGGAGATCGCGCAGCGGTTCGCCCTGCGTGCCATCCTGCGCGGCTACTTTCAACATCACCCGCCAGAATACCTGATAGCCACGATCCTGCCGCAGCACTTCCATCTGGGGATCGAATGACAGCACCGGACGATAGCTGAGATCAAAAGCACGCCCGGCTTTGTTCCAGGTGTAGCGGCTTTGACCGGGCAGCGGCTGGACTGACAACGGTTCAAACATATTATCCAGTTGGGCCAGGAAATCGAACCCGGCATCCTGCTGTACTCGCGCTTGCAAGGCAGCAAAGGAATCGTTCACGCGGTCGCTCAAATAAGGAGATGGGGCGCGCACGACCACAGGTTGAAGTAAATAAGGCGGGTCTGCCGTTTCGGATGGGCTGGCGACTTCGGTGAAGAGCGGCGCATCCCCTCCTTCATCGGGCAGACGCGCCGCCAGGCTGGCGGGCAGACGAGCGGCAGACCAGAACGGGTCTTCAATCAATCCGGCGCTGGCAAACGCTTGCGGGGCAATATTCCAGGCGGCGGTGTTGCCGGCAATTAAATAAGTCTGCCCGTTAACTTCATGCACATAGAGAATGGCGCGGCCATCAGGCGACCAGGTGGGCTGCCGTCCCTGCCCCAGGCTGACCGGTTGGCCGGCAGGCGCATACTGCGCCAGCGCCGTCTCATAGACCAGATCAAATCCGCTGCTATCGTCATCGAACGCCAGAGATTCCCCATCCGGCTTAAACCGGGGATGGTCCTCGTGCCGGTCTGGCGATTGCGTGACGTTCACTGCCGCGGTATCCTGCGCCGCGTCCAGCGGCATGATAAAGATATCTTTGTTACCAGTACGCCAACTGGTAAAGGCAATATGGCGGCCGCCAGGCGACCACACAGGCGAGAAATCCGGCGCAACATGGTGCGTCAACTGGATAGGCTGCCCGCTGCCATCGGCGCGGGTGATGTAAATGTCCAGGTTGCCGCTACGGTAAGATTCATAAACCAGCCACTGCCCGTCAGGCGACCAGCCAGGGCCGGCATCAAAGGCCAGGTCGCTGGTGATACGCCGCGCGGCGGCCAGCCACAAATCCAGCACATAGATGTCCCAGTTGCCATCGCGATGAGAGGCAAAGGCAATCTGCGATCCATCAGGGCTCCAGGCGGGATCGCGGTCGGCGGATGGGTGGCTGGTCAGGCGGATGGGGCGGGACTGCCCCACAGTCAGCGCATAAATGTCGCTGTTGCCATTTTGACGCATGGTAAAGAGGAGGCTGCCGCCGCTGAGTAAATCAGGGGTGGGCCAGGGGGAGAGGTCAATGGTGGGCAATGGTTGGGGCGTGAAAGTGGCTGTTGGCGGCAGCGGAGTAGTTGTAGGCGTGGGAGAAGCCGTGGCGGTGGCCGGGGGCGGGGTGATGGTATCTGCCGGCAGGGCGCTGGCCAGGGAAGGTATCGGCTCCGAGGTAATAATGGAGCCCAACCCCACCAGCACCAGGTTAACGGCAATCAGACCGGAAGCAACGCGCACCAGGCGCAGGCGTGTCTGCCGCCGCTGCTGTCCCAGGGCAGCGGCATAGCTAAGTCCTGTATTGGCGTCGGCCACGTAGATGGCATCGGTCGGGGGTTGGGTGCGGCGCAGCCGCAGCCGCAGGCGAGCTATGAAGACAGCCTGTTGTGAGGCCCAATGTCGCTGCCAGCGGCGGCGCGCCGGAGCGCCAGCCTGCCAGCGGGTGCGCAGCCAGGCGCGCAGGCGACGCCCTATGGGGGCTATCAGGTATCGCCATAAAGGACGCAGGAGAAGAGGCAGCAGCAAGAAGCGGTAAAGCCAGCGCAGAGGCGTCGTTACAAAGCGAAGGGGCTGCCAGACAAACCAACGCAGCAAATTCCGCAGCGCCACCCCCATGCGGCCCAGGAAACGCCAGCCAGCCCGTCCGAGGGCAAAAAAGGGGCGCAGCAGCCAACCAATGGGACGCCATAACCAGCGCAGCAGATGGCGCAAAGCCAACCCCATGCGTCCCAGAAAAGCCCAGGCAGCCAGGAGGAATGCCGGCATCTTTTCCGCCGGAAACAGGCGCGCCAGCACCCGGCTCAACCATTGCGCCGTTGTCTGTTGCCACCTATGAAACATGATTCACCCATTGACCTACACTGCATCTATTATTCATGCGCTGCCAGTGTAGCATGGGGATATACTATGTCAAGTCAAGATGGGATGGGAATCATAGTAAGTATGGGCTATTGGGAGGAGGGTTTTCACAGGGTCTTCACACACGGCAGCTAGAGTCTATGTTATACCTATAACCATTCAAAACCGTAATCGTAATCGCCATCGTAATCGTTGTCGCCATCGCTATCGTAATCGTCTTTTTTTTCGATTACGATGACGAAACCGAAACCGATA